>JAIXPV010000656.1 GCA_027486105.1 Runella sp.
ATATTGTTTTATGATTAGACACCACAAAACTATGGGTATTATTCGCAAAAGTTGGCTCTTTCTTTTAGCTGCAAAACAAGTAACTATCAGTGAGTTGCACTTCAAATCTGAATCTGCGTAATTATACCACTTTCTTATGATGAAATAAGACCGTTCGCTACAGGTTTAGCTGGAGTGAAAAAAATAATTTATGGGGTTTTATAAATCAAAATGGCCGAGAAGTAATAAAAAGCGAATATTTTGAAATCCGCAGCTTTAGGGAAGGGATAGCTGCTGTTTGTAAACCTAAAATAAGTGGTAAACTTCCTAATGGAGACGATTGTTTCACAGATGGATGGGGGTTTATTAATAGTAATGGAAAGACTATTGTTGAGTGTATATATGATAAAGTAGAAGATTTCAATGAAGGGTATTCATTAGTATCAATGATAAAGTCTGCAACCTATTCAGAAGAAGGAGATTGTGAATATACATATTATCATAACCTGATAGACAAACAAGGAAATATTTTTGATAAAAATGTTGATAGTGGTATTCATGAAAGTTTTTATCTTAAAACCACTCACAAAAAGAATCTAACTCCTAAGCATACAAAAGAGATATATAAAAAACGTGAGAAGGAGTATGGATTTAACCCTTCGGATTATTATAATTACGACTTAGACGATACATATTTAGAGGTTATTGAATATACAAATTTGAAAGGTTTTACAATTAATGTACCTGAATTATTTAATATTATTCAAATTCATAGTAGTGGGGATTTCTACCCATTCAATCATTATTCAATCACTTGCACACCTTTTAATGAGGGATTTGCTCTGATAGAAATATTAGATTATGATGAAAGACATCAATATGAATTTGGCATAAGTCAGGGCTATAATGGCAATAGAGGTGTAACTTACTATTTTATTGATAAAAATAAAATTATAAGCCAGCCTTTTACTAATTATTACAATGTTTGTCCTATGAAGGAGGGATTAATTCGTGTTACAATAGATGAATCCTATAACAAATATGATTTTTATTTAAATAAAAGACCATACTATGATCCTTTTGAGGAAGACGAAGAAAAAAGCGTTGAAAATGAGAAATTTCAGGAAATATATGAAAAAGAAGTAGCCAGAAACTGGGTAAATGTCTATAAATTTGGTTTTGTTAATATAGAAAATCAAATTGTTATCCCTATTGATTATGAAGACGCAGGAGATTTTTCGGAAGGACTCGCAAGAGTGCAAAAGCAAAATAGCAAAAAGACTAAAATGGGGCTTAGCTATAGTGGATGGGGATTTATAAATAAGAAAAATAAAGAAATAATTCCATGTATTTATGATGAGGTATATGACTTCTGTGAAGAATTAGCTGTTGTAAAGAATGACGGATTATATGGATATGTAAATAAGTTAAACATAGTTGTTATACCATTAATATATACAAAAGCTGAGAGTTTCAAAGATAGTATAGCGAAGGTTACAATAGATAAAAGATACTATTATATCAATAAAAAAGGTGAAGAGTTTTACGAAGAAGTTGAAAGGGCATTATCAGATGAATCATCTTTCGAACCCATAATCATTCAACTTTCTAAAGCTATTGAGTCTGGTTGGGAGATAAAAATAACAGAAGATGAAGTTCTATTTCTCCAAAATAATAACGAACAATATATAGTTTTAGATTGTACTATGGAAATGGCAAAACAAAATCCAACTATAGAAATAACCGAAACAAATGAGGAAAATGTTTACAAAGCTCGAATTGTGAATTAATCACCACTCCAACGTCACCAATCCCACCCCCTGCCGGGGCAGGGTGGTTGAAAAAATCAATTGCCCGTCTTTCACGGTTTGGCGTTTGGAGTCGCCGTATCGGGCCAGTTGTCCCGCTTTTTCCAGTTCGGTGATTTGTTCCGCCGTAGGATTGGTCGGAGAGCCCATCTTCTTCCACACTTCGTAGCTGTTGCTGTGCTCATTGTCAATGCGGTACTGCGTGATTTTTACTTTTTGGGCCGGAATGTTTTTGAGGGTTAGGTCAACCGTGGCCGCCGTACCCGCAACATCATCGTCGTGGTAATTCCAAAGCATCACGGCCGCCGTGCCTTCGTCTTTGGTGGCCAATCCGCCGATGTCGGGAGTGGCGCGGCGAATGCTGGAATCTCGTACCGTCAGCGTGGGGTACATCAAGTTTCCTTTGACGTCCACGCGTTTGCCGTTCATCATCCCAAACATTCTGAATACGTTCAACACGGGTTTGTCCACGCCGTTGGTGGCCAGATCCCGAAATCCGTAGAACCAAGGTTGGTCTTCAAACTCAAACGACCACGAAACCGCGCCTTTGAAATTGACTTGGTGCAGGTCGGCCAATGCGTATTTTCGCGCAAACGAAGCCGCCGTGTAGCTCGAATACATGGTGCCGTTGCGGTAGGCATTTTGCGGATCGGTTTTCATACCGCAGGCCGCGCAGCCTTCGGGATCCGATTCACCGATGATGATGGGCGTATTTTTAAGTTGTGGAAACGACGCCACGATTTCAAAACCCGTCGAAATATCGCGCAACTGCGTGCCCATGTTCATTTGCACGTGGCCGTTCACAAGTTTGGGTGCACCTTTGGCGTGAAAAGCCACAAAATCCAGCGGCGTACCGATTTTACCAGTCACGTAATTGGTGTCTTGGGTGCAGTGTTTCAAAAAGGTTTTCAGAAAATTCCCACCCCTTCGTCCTGCTGGACCGGTCACATGGGGACCACCGACTTTGGCCGTAGGCAATGCGCGCCGCACGGCGTCGGCCGAGTAGTCGTACAGTTTGCAGTATTCCTGTACGGTTCCGCCCCAGTAAGGGCTGTCGGGCTCATTCCACAATTCCCAGTACCAACTTTCCACTTCTTTTGGACCATAACGTGCCACTGAATGTTTGACCCACTGATACACCAGTTCAGCCCATTTTTTATAGTCTTTGGGTGGATAGGTCCATCCGGTAAATATGGTGGTATACGATTGTCCGGGCACAAAATGATGACGATAAGGCTCGGGTTTGGAAGAAAGCGCTTCGGGCATGAAACCCATTTGGGCGAGCGGTTTCATCCCGCGCTCGATGTAGGTATCGAATATTTTATCCACGATGGTCCAATCGTATTTCGGATTTCCCTGCGCATCTTCGGTGTAGGCATTGGTTGAACCCCATTTTAGCGCGGGAGTTCCGTCGCCTGTGGTGAGCAGGTTGTGGGCGCGTACGTATACGGGTACAGGACTGAGGGCGGCGATTTCGGTCAAGAGTTTTTTGCCGTCTTTCATGTAGGTATAATTCGGCTCATCGTAACCAAACCATGCCCAGGCAGGTTGCATGGGCCCGATTTCTTTGCTGAAATCAACCGTGAGGGTGGCTTTTTGTCCCCAACCACTTGTGCAGCAAAACCATAAAATCAAAATTCTGGTGAAGGGTATGTTTTTCATTTTTTCAGTATTACTGTCAGGAAGATGTAATTACAGTTCAAGTAAGCCTTTTTGCAACTTTATTTATTAATAAGCAGGATTGAATAAACTTTACTTCCTGAATTTTGTTTTTCCAAGAAAAGAAGGCAACAAGCGGCCTCTTTTTTGACTATTTTTGCGAAAATTTACACTCACATACCGCTCTGATAAATCGGATGAAAATCAGTCTTCACCAACAAGAATCCTTCGAGCGCCGTCACCACGGCCAAAGTCCCAAAGATTTACAGGAAATGCTGAAAACGGTCGGCGTAGCTACGCTCGACGAGTTGATAGAGCAAACGGTCCCGGCGGCTATCCGCTTGACCCAACCGTTAAACTTACCCGCACCGAAGTCAGAATTTGACTTTTTGAACGATTTGAAAAAAGTGGCGCGTCAAAACCGCATTTTTCAATCTTACATTGGAACTGGTTATTACGATACCAATGTCCCCAATGTGATTTTACGAAATATTCTGGAAAATCCCGCTTGGTACACGGCGTATACACCTTATCAAGCCGAAATCGCGCAGGGACGTCTGGAGATGTTGCTCAATTTCCAAACGGCAGTTATTGACCTGACGGGTATGGAAATCGCCAACGCCTCGTTGTTGGATGAAGCCACCGCCGCCGCCGAAGCCATGACGATGCTCCACAGCCTACGCCCTGCGGCCAAGAAAAAAGCGGAAACGTTTTTTGTGTCAGACCGCTGCCACCCACAAACCATTGATTTGATTTATACCCGCGCTACGCCGCTCAATATCAACGTAGTAGTGGGAGACCATACCAAAGTAGATTTGACTGACCCCGCCATCTATGGCGTGTTGGTGCAATATCCTGCTACCGACGGTGAAGTCATTGACTATACTGATTTTATCGCTGCGGCGCACGAACTGAATATTTTTGTGGCCGTTGCTGCTGATTTGTTGAGCCTGACTTTACTAAAAGCACCTGGTGAAATGGGCGCCGATGTGGTGGTAGGTTCGGCCCAGCGTTTTGGCGTTCCGATGGGTTATGGTGGCCCGCACGCGGCTTTCTTTGCTACAAAAGATGCCTTTAAGCGTCAGATTCCGGGCCGTATTATTGGCGTGTCTATTGATGCCGAAGGAAATCGGGCGCTGCGGATGGCGCTGCAAACGCGCGAGCAACACATTCGTCGCGAAAAAGCGACTTCTAATATTTGTACTGCTCAGGTGTTACTTTCGGTGATGGCGGCGGCCTATGCCGTCTATCACGGACCCGAAGGACTGAAGGCGATTGCTTCCAAAATACACGGTCTGACCAAAGCCTTTGCCGACGCGGTGGCGCACATGGGTTATGAAGTATTGACCAAAAACTATTTTGATACCGTTACGGTAAAGGTGCATAACGCCGATAATTTGCGCGAAGAAGCAGAAAAACGGTGGATTAACTTACGTTACAGCGCCAACGGGCACGTGGGTGTTTCGTTTGATGAAGTAAAGTCATTCAGCGATTTGATTGCCATCTTGGATTTGTTTGCCACGGCCTCGGGCGAGGGTGTAGAGATGACGGTTCCGAGCGAAGTAGACGTAACTTTCCCCGAAAACCTGGCCCGTCAGTCGGATTATTTGACGCACCCCGTATTCGGTACGTACCATACCGAGCATGATATGCTTCGTTATTTGAAGTCATTGGAAAGCAAGGATTTATCCTTAGTCCATTCCATGATTTCGTTGGGTAGTTGCACCATGAAACTCAACGCTACGGCCGAGATGATACCCGTTACGTGGCCTGAGTTCGGTAAGATGCACCCTTTTGCCCCCGTAAATCAAACGGCTGGATACCAGTTATTATTCAAGCATTTGAACGATTGGCTGTGCGAAATCACGGGCTTCGCGGCCATGTCGCTGCAACCCAACTCGGGTGCGCAGGGCGAGTACGCGGGCTTGATGGTGATTCGGGCATACCACGAGGCGCGCGGAGATAGCCACCGCAATGTGGCCTTGATTCCCTCATCAGCGCACGGCACCAACCCAGCTTCGGCCGTAATGGCGGGTATGAAGGTAGTGGTAACCAAATGCGACGAACGCGGAAACATTGATGTAGCCGACCTCAAAGCCAAAGCAGAGCAGTACAGCAACGAGTTGGCATGTTTGATGGTGACTTATCCTTCTACGCACGGGGTATTTGAAGAAAGTATCATTGAAATTTGCCAAGTTATCCACAATCACGGTGGACAAGTATACATGGACGGGGCAAACATGAACGCACAGGTAGGCTTGACCAGCCCTGCCACGATTGGCGCAGATGTTTGTCACCTCAACTTGCACAAAACATTCTGCATCCCGCATGGTGGCGGTGGCCCAGGTATGGGGCCCATTGGCGTAGCCGCGCACTTGGTGCAGCATTTGCCAGGTCACGTTGCTCTCAACGACGGAAAAGCGGCGGGGGCAGTTTCGGCGGCGCCTTATGGTTCGGCCAGCATCCTGACTATTTCGCACGCTTATATCGCCATGATGGGAGGAGAAGGTTTGACCAATGCCACCAAAATGGCGATTTTGAACGCCAACTACATCAAGCAACGCTTGGCGGGTGACGGTCAATTTGAAATTCTGTACACGGGAGCAAACAATCGTTGTGCACACGAAATGATTGTGGATTGTCGTCCGTTCAAAGCCGTAGGAGTGGAAGCCGAAGACTTGGCCAAGCGCCTGATGGACTACGGATTCCACGCGCCGACGTTGTCGTTCCCAGTAGCGGGTACGCTGATGATTGAGCCGACAGAATCGGAGTCAAAAGCAGAACTTGATCGTTTTTGTGATGCTTTGTTGAGCATTCGTGCCGAAATCCGCGAAGTGGAAGAAGGTATTGCCGATAAAGCCGATAACGTTCTGAAAAATGCACCTCACACAGCACGCGTGGTATTGGCCGAAAACTGGGAGCGCCCTTACTCCCGCGAGAGAGCGGCTTTCCCGCTACCACACCTGCGTTTCAATAAGTTTTGGCCAAGCGTAAGCCGCATTGATTCGGCCTACGGCGACCGTCACTTGGTGTGCGCATGTGTGCCGATTGAAGAATACGCGCAGGCGGAAGCATAATCAAATAAAACAGATTTCGGTTTTTCATAACTGATACCACTCAATAAATCCCTCGGTTGCTTTGGCGGTCGGGGGATTTTTATTAAAAATGATAAAAAGCATTTTTTGGGAATGTTGTTAGTCATAAAGTATTTGGCGGAAAAGGGGGAATATTGAACATCACAATAAACCATCTTACAATGAAAAAAAGAGAACCAGTTTCGCACATCATGACCAAAAACGTGTTTACCGTTAAAGTAACCGACGATTTACACGAAGTAATTGAATTAGTTAAAAAGAATCACATTCGTCACTTACCCGTTTTGGACGGTACAGAAGTGGTAGGAATCATAAGCAGTACGGACATTAATCGGCTAACATTCAGTTCGTTGTTTGAGAATCAGGAAGGTGCCGATGAAGCCATTTTAGAAATGCTTTCCATTCAACAGGTGATGACCCAAAAACCGCGTACGGTGGAGGCTTCGTTGAGCATTAGAGAAGTAGCCGAAATACTTACGACCGAAGAATACCACGCCTTGCCAGTAGTTGAAAATGGTCATTTGGCAGGCATTGTGACCACCACCGACGTGATAAAATATATGCTGGAACAATACTAGCTTTTAAAACAATCTATCAAACGGCGTGGTTTGTAGCAATACAAATCAGGCCGTTTTTTTATGCACACCCCTCTTACGCTTTTTTGGTTTCGTCGCGATTTGCGTTTGCACGACAATACTGGATTGTATCATGCGCTCAAATCAGGGAACCCTGTACTGCCCGTGTTTATTTTTGATACCGAGATTCTGAATAAATTGGAGGATAAAAAAGACCGTCGGGTGGAGTTTATTCATGAGGCTATCCGTGAACTTCAAACCCAATTAACTGACCTCGGGAGTACAATTATCGTCAAATACGGCAAGCCCGAGGAAGTATGGCAGCAGCTCTCAGACGAATACGATATTTCCGAAGTCCATACCAATCACGACTACGAACCCTACGCCATTGCCCGCGACAAAGCCATCGGTGAATTTTTGAACGGTCGAGGTACGGCTTTTTACACGCACAAAGACCAGTGCATTTTTGAAAAAAGCGAAATATTAAGTGGTGCAGGTACCCCCTACACTGTTTTTACGCCTTACAGTCGTAAGTGGAAAGAAACGGTCAACGATTTTTACCTGCGCTCGTACCCGACGGAGGCGTATTTTGATGCTTTTCTGAAAACGGAGCCCTTGGAAATTCCTTCGCTCGAAAGTATGGGATTTGAAGTAGTAGGCCAGCCGTTTGCGGGGAAAGAAGTTCGAAATGAACTCATTGAAAACTACAAAGAACGTCGTGACATACCGTCGATTCCAGGCACTTCTCGGTTGAGCGTCCACTTACGATTCGGCACGATTTCTATCCGTGAGTTGGCCCGCAAAGCCCAAGCCCTGAATGAAACCTTTCTGAACGAACTCATTTGGCGGGATTTTTACATGCAGATTCTCTGGCATTTTCCGCACGTGGGACAGGGCAAAGCTTTCCGACCAGAGTACGACAAAATTGAATGGCGGCATGATGAAGCGCAATTCCAGGCGTGGTGCAAAGGTCGCACGGGCTACCCGATTGTGGATGCGGGTATGCGCGAACTCAACGCTACGGGTTTTATGCACAACCGCGTCCGGATGGTGGTGGCGAGCTTTCTAACCAAACATCTGCTCATTGACTGGCGTTTGGGCGAAGCCTATTTTGCCCAAAAGTTATTGGATTATGATTTATCGGCCAACAACGGAGGCTGGCAATGGGCCTCGGGTTCTGGAACAGACGCCGCGCCTTATTTTCGAATCTTTAATCCAACTTCTCAAACCCAGAAGTTTGATCCGCAGCTTGTTTATATTAAAAAATGGGTTCCTGAAGTTAGCAGTTTGGCGTATCCTCAACCCATCGTTGACCACGCTTTTGCAAGAGATAGGTGTCTGAAAGTTTACCAGAAGGCGTTGAAGGGGGAGTAATTGTTTTGTTACTTCAACAGCCGCTCTTCCAATGCTCCTTTATAACTCCCCGCCAGTGGAATGGTGACATTGCCTACCGTCACCTGATGGCGTTCCATTTTTTGTATGGCGTTGAGCGCCACCAGATACGATTTATGAATCCGTAAAAATCGGTCGGCGGGCAGTTGGGCGAGCATTTCATTGAGCGTCATGCGGGTCGTGACCTTGCGGGTGCGTTCGTGGATAAATAGCAGGTTGGTGTCTGATTGAATGTACAGAATTTCATCCACATTGACCCGTACCCAATCATAGCCATCTTTGACAAAGATACCAGACGACTCACCCGTTTTTTTGGAGTGCTGCCCTAGTGCGCGGTTGCAAGCCTGCAAAAAACGCCCGAATTCGACGGGTTTGAGCAGATAATCCAGTGCGTGCAAGGCAAAACCTTCCACGGCATAATCGGGATAGGCTGTCACAAAAATAATCTGTGTCTTACTATTATTGAGCAATCGTGCAAAGTCAGTTCCGAGCATATCGGGCATTTGTACATCCAAAAACAAAATATCAACCGTATTTTGGCCCAAAAACACCAAAGCTTCTGCCGTACTTACAAACGTATGCGTGAGGCTGATAAAGGGCACTTTTTCGGCGTGCCGCCGCAAAATTTCGAGGGCGGCGGGTTCATCATCAAGGGCAATGGCGATCATGGTTTGAAATCAGTAAAGATTCAATTGTAAATGTATTTCAAAAACCCCGTTTTCTTCTTTTATCTTCAGCGTATGGCGGTGGGCATAGAGTAAATTCAGGCGTTGTTGTACATTGGCGATGCCTACACCGTGGCCTTTTCTGTGGGAGTTTTTTGGAAAAGTACTGTTTTTTAAATGTAGTGTAAGTGTTTGATTTTCAGATACTAACTTAATACTTACAAAGCAGGGGTTCTCAAAGCTGATTCCATACTGAAAAGCATTTTCGACAAAGGGTATTAACAAAAGTGGCGCGATTCGGGCGGGTTGGTCATCGTAGTCAATGTGAATATTTAAACGAATGTTGTCATGCTTTGGCAATCTGGCGCGTTGCAGGGTGAGGTATTTGTCCAAAAAAGCCAATTCACTTTCGATGCTAATGAACGGCTTGGCCGACTCTTGTAGGGTAAAGCGCATGATACCCGCCAATTGTTGTACTAGATTAGCTACGGTGTCGTTGTGGACTCTTGCGGCTTCATTGTAGATAGTGTTGAGAAAAAAGAACAAAAAATGGGGGTTTATTTGAGATTTCAGCGCGGTCAGTTCGGCTTCCGTTTTTTGTTGCTGCAACACCAACCGCTCCCGACGCGCCCGAAAAGCGTCGGCTACGTAGCCAAAACCGATAATGATTCCCACTAAAACCAGCGTAACCAAACTGTTTTCGTCCACAAATTCGAGCTCTCTATCTTGACGAAACTGAAGTAATTCAAACACAAGCCAGCTGAGGGCCGCTATCCACGTCCAATACCACCAGCGTTTTTCGGAGGCTAAAAACCACCACCGAAAAGGGCCGCGATAATTGAGCCAGCCCAATACCCAAACCCCAGCCACCAACAGCACATAACTCGCCAGAAACTTACCGAATCCGCTCAGGTTTTCGCCATCATTGCCGAATTGCGCTTTCAGGCTGCCATATAGCAAAAAACCAAGATAACAGCCGAATGTGGCCATCAACAAAAGGAATACTAAACGGCTGTAAGGCAGTGGTTTCATTCGATTTTTTTGAGGGCGGTTTCGTCTGGTTTCAATTTAACCATTTCTTTGGCCGCTTGTTCACTGGCGGTACGTTTAAAATAGAGGGCATTGCTCAGGTAATCATAGTCGACAATGCCTTTCAAAAAGACCGTTTCGTGGGCATTGACGGTAAATATCATGCTTTTCTTTTCGGTAATAAAGTCGCCTTCGGTCTCTATCCTGAGCTTTCCTGCTGGGACTTCCAGCCGAAAGTATTCGTTATTGCTGAATCGTTGCGTAACCACCTGACTGTTTATTTTGACCGTAAAGTCTGAACCAAAATAATCTTTTCTTCGGTATAGCACCACTGTGGCCCGCTCGGCGGAGGGTGGCTCCTCTCCAAAACTGGGAAAGTAAAGCCAAAGCAGCATAATTGTTCGGAGTTGCATAACTGTAAATCAGATTTTGGGTTTCCGTTTATGGCTTTTGCTGATGACAAATATGCTTTGGATAAATACCTGATGTACTCGGTCAACGGGGGCGTTGGAAAGGAGGATATTATTATCACTTTTCCAAGGTACGGTGTTTATTCCCAGACGGTATCCTATCCGAAAGACCGAGTTAAGGCTGACGGGGCGAGTGGGCCGAATGGTTCGCTCCAGCGAAATCTCAAAAAAAGTGTTTCGGTGTACTAACGCGGGCGATTGCCCAACGATGGGCGTAGAAAGCAGATTGTTAAAGGCCAGTGTTTGGGAGGCATCGGTCGTATATACGCTGGCGGTGGATTCAACCCTACCCACGCCTACGTTAATAAAATACTGACGGTTTCGCTCAAAAAAAACGGCGTAGCCGGCATTCAGCATGTAAGCAATGTAGCTTCCAGTAACTTTGGTTTGCTTTTTAGTGTCGCTCCCCGGAAGCCCGTAAAATGCTTCCACCCCAAACTTATAACGACCCTGCTGCAAAGCGCCGCCGTAGGAAGCGATGGTATTGAATTGAACGGCATTATACTCAATTCCCTGCGCATTCAGTGCCTGCTTCAGTTGTGGGTAATGAGTAACGTTAAAATTGATAAACGGCGCTCCGATATACACATGAGAATGCCGTTGAAACTCATCCGGGTCAGGAATGACGACGGAATCCTGCTGTGCGTTGCTTTTGAGCAATAGGCTAAAAAAAATCGGGACAACTAAACAAAATGATCTTATAGAGGTTGTAGCGTTCATGTTTTTAATGATTTGTAAAATTTTTCAGGGCTGTTAACAGGTATTTCGGTTAGACAGTACAAATCAACGGTTCTAAGGTTACCTGGGAAAGGGTTTGTGGCCAAAGCCACGGAGTTTGTGGGCAAAGCCAAAAACTTTGAGGTGATCAGGTTGTTTTAACGTAACTTTGAATAAATAAGCAGTGCTTCAACCCTTAGCCAATGCCTAAACGATGAGCGCTTTTAAAAAACTCGGTTTTTTGTCTATTTACCTCATGATATTGCTGTCAAATGGTGTATTCATTCTTACGCACCGACAATTTACGTGGACGGGTGTGCTGTTTGCCTACGGTTTGGTGCCGTTGGTGGA
>JAIXPV010000485.1 GCA_027486105.1 Runella sp.
CGAACAGGCCACGGCCTTTTTGTTCGGCGACTTGGCCCAAACTATGCGCGACGTGGAGTTTAACTACGCCCTCGACAGCACCTCGGGCATCATGCAGTTTCGGGTGGGACTGCCGCTTAACAAAGGCGCAGGCAACGGCATGGCCGCCGCCGACGGGCAAATGGGCACCATCATGAAGTTTTACCGCGATTGGCAACTGTCGGGCAATACCGCTTTTCTGCAACAGAACTGGCCGAAAATCAAGCGCGCGTTGGCCTTCGCGTGGGTGCCCGACGGCTGGGACGGCAACCTCGACGGCGTCATGGACGGGGCGCAGCACAACACCATGGACGTGGAGTATTTCGGTCCCAATCCGCAGATGCAAATCTGGTATTTGGGGGCGCTCAAAGCCGCCGAAAAAATGGCTGAAGCCATGAAAGATGCCGCTTTTGCGCAACAATGCCGTACCCTGTTTCAAAGCGGCAGTACATGGGCTGACCAACATTTGTTCAACGGTGAATATTACGAGCAACAGGTGATGTCGCCCGTAGGACGCAAATTTGCCAAGGGAACGATGTCGGGTTGGAACAGCATCAAGGGCGATTTTCCGCCGTTTCAGTTGGCCAAAGGCTGCTTGGTCGACCAATTGGTGGGGCAATTCATGGCGCACGTGTGCGGCTTGGGGTATCTGGTCAAACCCCAAAACGTACAAACCTCGCTGAAATCCATTCTGAAATACAACTACCGCGCCTCGCTCACGGAGCATTTCAACAACATGCGCTCCTACGCCCTGGCCGACGAGCCCGCCCTGCTCATGGCAAGCTGGCCCAAAGGTCGCCCCACGGTACCGTTCCCGTATTTTGCCGAAGTGATGACGGGTTTTGAATACACCGCCGCCATCGGAATGCTCTACGAAAACATGACGGACGACGGCCTCAAATGCATCCAAAACATCCGCTACCGCTACGACGGTGCCAAGCGCAGCCCCTTCGACGAGGCCGAATGCGGCCACCACTACGCCCGCGCCATGATCAGCTGGGCGTCTACGCTGGCGTTGAGCGGATTCCAGTACTCTGCCGTTGATAAAACCCTTCATTTCAACGACCAACCAGGCACGTTTTTCTGGTCCAACGGCTACGCGTGGGGCACCTGCACGAAGCAAAAACAAGGCCCCCAACTCAAAACCACCCTCACGGTTTTGCATGGGCAACTCCCCGTTCAAACCATTCAAATTGGCAACAAAAAAGTGCATGAATTGGCGGCGAATGCGGTTTTGAGGGTTGGGGAGAAGGTGGAGTTTTTGCGGTGAGTGCACCTAAACCGTTAATAAGTTCGGTAATTTTATTATGCCGTTGTTGGTGTTTTTTCACCACCAACTTTCCCAAGAGAGCAGTCGGTCATAAGACCAACTGCGGCATAAAATAGCTACTTTTGACGCTATGGATGAAATTTAATCAGAAACCAATATATTACACACCCCTTAGAAGTTTCGGAATAATATTAATCCCTTTGTAACTTTGTAACAAAAGGAATCTGAAATCATTGACAGTGCCCCCTTTGGCAACCCAACACATAAAAAACAGTACCAAGAATCAAGAATTACTATAAATGCAGATCATTCACAAAATAGATGACTTTTTATATACCATTTTCCCTGAGCTAATGGGGGGGGGGTAATTCACTGATTATCAGTGAATTAAAAAACTATTATACTTACGGACCCTACAAACCGAAAGTAACCGTTGAAAATGATTGGGTAAAAATAGAAATTGATACCCCTACCATTCTCTCTCAGGAAGCCGACTACAAAAAGACCATAGCCCTTTGCGAAAAAGGGAAATACGCTGAGGCAAAACCAATCCTACAAAGTCTTATTGCAAAAAACCCAACAAATTCGGAATACCACCGAATTATGGGGCAAATACTATCTGACGAAGGAGATCAGGACGAAGCAATCAATTGTTTAATTGATGCGCTCCGTTGGGACTCAAAAAACGGATGGGCGCTACTCATGATGGGCAACATCTTTGCGAAATTCAAAGAGGATGTGCCCACCGCAATGAAGTATTATGACCAAGCATTAATTGCCAATCCCAATGACAATATCACCCGAAATAACATTGGTGCAAACCTGATGCAACAGGGGAAATTGAAAGAAGCCAGGAAATATTTTGAGGAAGCAATTAAAATCAATGACAAACATCCCAATACGCATTTTGCCTTAGGAATGATTGCTGAAACGGAAGCAGATTTACCGTCGGCTTTTCACAGCACTATTCAGGCAATTAAGCTGAATAAAAACAAAGATGTTCTTTATCAAAACTCAGTAAGACAGGCGTTTGAGATTGCCGGAAAGATGATTGCCACGGATGTAGGCAAAAAGATTTTCAGCGAATACCGGCATAAACTTGAATTTGAAGGGGACAAAAGAGTTGATATCCTTCAGGATGAAACAATCCCGACAGCGGCAAAATTTGAATTTGCAGAAAACTACGAAAGAGAAACTCACCTCGTAAAATACAAGCCCGGCTACCCCGCAGTTGAGCATCTGATCATGCACGAATTGGTGCATTTGGATTTTGTGATCCAAGCACGAAACAATGATGCAAACCAACTGTTTATTTCTACGCAGCAGCATAAAGCGGAATTCATAAAGGCACTTGAACCAACTATTAAGAAATTCAACAAAATGGGAATTTCTGACAAGTCCATTGCCGATTATTGCTCCAACCTTTTTGAAGGCGTGAACCGTCAGGTGTTTAATGCCCCGATTGACCTGTTCATTGAAAACTTCCTCTACAATGAATTTTCAGAACTGAGACCTTTCCAGTTCATTTCTCTTTATACCCTCTTGCAGGAAGGACTCAAAGCAGTAACTGATCCTAAAATTGTAGAGCTATCTCCCAAAGATATTATTTCGAAAAGCAAGGTGTACAATCTTGTCGGTGCTATGCAATTTAAGGAACTCTTTGGTTTTGATTTCATTCAAGATCTCAATGCGACACCGAGTGAGTTAAAACTCGCAACCAATTTTTATAACGAATTTCTTCAATACAGGGAGGACAGGGAACCTGCTGAAGAATACGAGTTGGTGTTACATTGGGCTGAAGATTTAAAATTGGACAAGAGCTTCGAACTCGTTAATGAACAGGAGTATCGAACAAAAAGAACAGACATTGATAATCTTCTGACATCCATCGAAAACGATCCGTATGACTTAAAATCCAAAGACCCTTACAAGCAAAGGGAAATGGATAAATTCCAAGAGTCGCAAAAAAGCATCGGTACGAACATGGCTGTAGTCATGTATATGGTGGATGCGTTACAGTTTTTTGAAGGGAAGTCAAAAGAGGAAATCAAGCAAATAGCCATTGAAATTGCCATGCAGGGCGCACATGGTTACAGCCCTGATAAAGACGACTATAGAATCAGCTCAATTGCAGGAAAGACTTTTTCCGGGTATCACATTCTCGCCTATTACTATGTCAGTTGGGCTTTGGCAATCCCTGAGATGTTATCGCAACTGCAATTACCTTATGACGAAGAATACAAATTGGCTTTGGCCATGTATAAACCAAGGTAAATGATGAAAGAAAGCGAAGAAATAATACAGGCACTGTTGAAATTCAGGGATGAAAGAGATTGGGAACAGTTTCATAATTCGAAAGATTTAGCACTGGCAATCAATTTTGAAGCAGGTGAACTACTTGAACTTTTTTATGGAAGAATCATGATGAAGCTAAAAGGGATAAAATAAAAGAGGAATTAGCGGATGTTTTTCCCTATGCTTTTTTGTTAGCCGAGAAGTATAATCTTGATGTTAAGGATATCGTACTCGAGAAGATTATAATAAATGGCGAAAAATATCCTGTTGACAAATCAAAAGGGAATGCTAAAAAGTACAGTGATTTATGAGAAAAGTAAAGATATACGAAGTCAAGTCAGGCTCAGCAGCGAATGCCGCAAAATTACTTTCAGATGACTCAAAATACTTCTATTGGAATAATACCAAATTCTCAGGAAATGCAATTGGTGACGTTGTATTTATTGTAAATAGGCATTCGAATTGGATTTTTTTTACTGAAATTTCACAAAAGGATATAACTACAACTCAAGACACAAGCAAAAATATATCTTCTTTCTCTTATAGAAATAAAAGTTACTCTGTTGATGACCCAGATGGAATTTACAAAGTTTTTTTGGAATTTAAAATTTCTGAGAAAAGAGAAATGCCATCGGGCTGGAATTGGTCAAAGCAACTCGGACAATCAGAGACCTTCGATCTTGTTAAGGAAGGGATTCAAGGGCAAACGGATAGAATATCTAAAATTACAGATCTACTAAAGGTATTTGATAGTGGTGATGGACAATATATATTGAATGAAGCAATCAAGTTCTTGACAAATGGACAGGCAATTTCAAATAAGGCTCCCCACACTAAACAAATAATAGTTAAACATGAATCTGAAATGAATATACTAACAGCAATAAAAACAAAACCATTTATTCTGTTAGCTGGAATTTCAGGAACAGGAAAGTCAAGATTGGTTAGAACTTTAGCGTTCCAAACTTGTCCACCAAAATTACAGGATGAAGAAAAAAAGAAACCAGGCAATTTTGAACTAATTCCTGTAAGACCCAACTGGCATGACTCTTCAGAACTAATGGGGTATATTAGCAGAATAAATGGTGAAAAGTATATTACTACATCATTCTTAAAATTTATTGCCAAAGCATGGAAGCATACAGATGTGCCATTTTTTCTTTGCCTCGATGAAATGAATCTTGCCCCCGTAGAGCAATATTTTGCGGAGTATTTAAGTATCGTTGAGACCCGACAAGTTAAAAATAATCAATTAGTTACTGATTTTATAATTTCAAAGGATAGTTTTGAGAATCCAGAACTTTATACTAAACTACTTTTGGGTTTAGATTTAGAGCAAGAAGAATTTCCCGATGGAATTAGTATTCCAAGTAATCTTGTTGTTATCGGCACTGTGAACATGGATGAAACTACTCATTCATTTAGCAGAAAGGTACTTGATCGAGCAATGACATTTGAAATGAACAGTGTTGATTTAAACGCCGGGTTAGATTTAGCTCAAAATGATTGGAGTTATCCGCTAACATATATTTCCTCAAATCAAGTTCTTGGTAAGTATACAGCGGGAGCTGAAGTTGTTAATGAATTTAATGAAAGCAGAGATGTAATTGAGTTCCTAATCAAGATAAATACTGAACTTGAAGGCACACCTTTCAAAATTGCATACCGGGTTAGGGATGAATTTTTAATCTATTGCTATTATGCCAGTTTAAATCCAATAGAAAATTGGTTAACCCATGCTTTAGATGAAATGACAAGCATGAAAATTTTGTCAAGAATCGAAGGTGACGAAACTAAAACAGGTTCCGTATTGAATAACCTACAAAGGATTTTAACGGTAG
>JAIXPV010000305.1 GCA_027486105.1 Runella sp.
CATGGTGCCGATGATGTCGGCAGGTAGTAAATCGGGTGTAAACTGAATACGTTGGAAATCCAGATGCAACACCTTAGCCAAGGTATTGACCGTAAGGGTTTTAGCCAACCCAGGCACGCCTTCCAGCAATATATGCCCCCCCGTACATAATCCTATAAGCAGTCGATTGATAAGGTTTTCTTGCCCCACAACCACTTTCCCCATTTCCTCAAAAATCTCCTGTATTTTCTCTTGTGGCATTTGGTTTCAAAGTAAGTGTAAGATGTAAAGTTAGGAATTAGCTGTTTTTACACCTTATTTTCTTACGTTTTTTCTGCATTCTCTGTTTTTCAAAGGCAAAAAAACACTTTTTCTCTGCTCTTTAACCACGAGGTATGCCCCGAAACCATGTTATTTACAAACCTTACACGCCTACCCAATCTACCTGCTCCCGCCACAAAGCACTGCATTAGTGCCACTGATTCAAGTGCTAAGCCATTGACTCTGCACAGTATAGCGTTAGCATCCTACTGTTATTATCTATATTGCCAGAGTGTGCTACAGCTAGTTGTATACGCTGTAAAAATTCCGAATAGATGGGCGTAATAAAGTCGTCGTGCTTGGAGGTCAAAAGTGTGTGGATACGTAATTTACCCTCTTCTATTTCTTCACCGAATATACTTTGACAACTCATCTCATACAATTGCTTCTTTAAAAGCTTTTCGGTCAAAGAAAACGCCGTATCTGTTTTTGAGAACAACTCTTGAATTTCTGATTCGCATCTAAGCCCTGTCTGTCTTTTGTTTTGCAGCACATATTGAATAAAGCAGCAGGATACTTCACCGACCAAGTATATATCAGTTATTTTTTCTCTTTGAATCGTTTTTTTGACCGCTTTCAAGAAGTTGGCATCATCAAAATAGAAGACCGAGGCAGGCGCAGTAAGAAACAAAACGTCCCCGTAGTGTTTGGTAATAAATCTTTCCATTTGACAAAACGGACACACCAGAAACAACTGATTTTGGGGCTTAGCGTTCATGATTAGTTCTTGACATTTTAATTTGGGGTTGCGCCCCCAATGGGGGCACAACCCGTTTTTTTTAGCCGATTTCAATTTCAGCATTCAGATCACACT
This sequence comes from Runella sp., assembly GCA_027486105.1. Lineage (GTDB taxonomy): Bacteria > Bacteroidota > Bacteroidia > Cytophagales > Spirosomataceae > Runella. Next base: position 1,115 of record JAIXPV010000305.1, read on the forward strand.
GTTTTTGTGTGATTATGAGCTGTTTTGCTTCATAGAAATCCTGAAGGAGCTTTTTAATACGATTTTCACGCATTTTTATATCCTCTTCGTTATCACTTTTTTCAATCTTACTTTCATGAAACTTGATTTTTACGTGAACCAATTGCGTAAGAATATCAAGCGCCTCAGATTGAGTAAAATTGCCTTTAAGAAGTTGGATGTTCATGATTGAAAGAAGTTAATGTTACTGCCCTTGCCCCAAAGAAAATGCAGGCTTTCCGTCAAAAGCATAGAGGTTTTCGGTCTTGACGACGTCAATGCCTTTTTCGTCAGCCGCCCCCAGCAGTTGAATGATTTGTTGTTTGTCTAAACTCTTTCCTTCGAGAGGCTTAAAGCGGCAACGCCAGTGGTCGGTGCAGAAAGTTTCGGAAAATCCATCTGGCCATACTTTGATGCCACGATTGGTAATCATACTGATTTGCACCTCAGAGGTATTGATTTGTTGTACTTTTTCCGCCAGTTCGTCGGCGCTGCTTCCAGTCCAGTGTACAAATAAATCTACGCCCAGCAACTCTTTTAATTTGGGGGCTTTACGTTGGTATTTAGGTAAGTTGAGGGCCGCGCCATTGGCGTAGCTAACCGCTTTGAATTGAGATGGTTTTTGCCCTAAGTTACTAATCACTGCTTCCGCAAACTCTTTGGTTCCCACTTTTTGTTTGCTGATTCCTTCTTTAAAAATGTCATAGGTGTGTATGCCATCTTCAATCGTTTTTAGCCATGCGTTTTGTACTTTTTCTGCCACCTCGGTTTGTCCGATATGATTCAGCATCTGAATCGCCCCTTGCAACAACCCCGACGGATTCGCCAGATTTTGGCCTGCCCTGCGCGGAGCGGAGCCATGAATGGCTTCAAACATGGCACATTCTTCGCCAATATTTGCTGAGCCAGCCAATCCTACCGAGCCTGCAATTTGAGCCGCCACATCGCTCAGCACATCACCGTATAAATTGGGCATCACAATCACATCAAAGACCTCAGGTGTATCGGCCATTTTTGCCGCCCCAATGTCAATAATCCAATGCTCATTTTCGATGGTGGGGTATTCTTTGGCAATCTCATCAAACACCTGATGAAACAATCCATCCGTTTGTTTCATGATGTTGTCTTTGGTAAAGCAAGTGACTTTTTTTCGTCCGTACTGTTTGGCATACTCAAAAGCATAACGGATGATTTTCTCGCAACCAGGACGGCTGATAAGTTTAAGGCACTGAACCACTTCATCGGTTTGTTGGTGTTCTATTCCTGCATACAGGTCTTCTTCATTTTCCCTGACGATGACAATGTCCATCTCGGGGTGTTTGGTCTTCACGAAGGGATGTAAACTAACGCAAGGGCGTATGTTGGCATATAAGCCCAAAAACTTTCGGGTAGTTACGTTCAAACTTTTGTATCCTCCTCCCTGAGGTGTGGTGATGGGAGCTTTGAGAAAAATTTTGTTCTTGCGGATAATATCCCAAGATTCTTTTGCAATCCCCGCTGTATTGCCAGCTAGGTACACTTTTTCGCCTACCTCTACTTCATCAATTTCAATTTGAGCTCCTGCGGCTTTAATAATAGACAGAGTGGCATCCATAATTTCAGGCCCAATGCCATCGCCTTTTGCTACGGTAATTCTTTTCATTACTTAAGTGGTTTTTGATTGACGGCACAAAGGTCGGAACTGATTTTCATAAGTTTTTATTTAACTTTGCTATCATTATCATAAATGTTTTTTATGAACTATACCCTCAATCAGCTAAGAGTTTTTCTAAAAGTGGCCCAAACGATGAGCGTCACCAAGGCAGCAGAGGAGCTACATTTAACCCAACCAGCGGTTTCGATTCAGCTCAAAAACTTTCAAGACCAGTTTGAAGTGCCTTTGATAGAGGTCATAAACAAGAAAATTTATATCACTGATTTTGGGAAAGAGATTGTTGAGGCTGCCGATAAAATTCTGAATGAAGTCTATGCCATCAATTATAAAATGCACGCCCACAAAGGACAACTTACTGGCAAACTTAAACTATCAGTGGTATCAACAGGAAAATACGTTGCGCCTTACTTTATTGCCGATTTCATCAAACAACATTCTGGAATTGAACTACTTATGGATGTCACTAACAAAGCCCAAGTAGTAGCCAGCTTAGAAAAAAATGAAGTGGATTTTTCGTTGGTCAGTATAGTACCCGACAATCTAAAGATTGAAAAAATAGAGTTAATGCAAAATAAATTGTACTTAGTGGGAAATTCAGAAATGAACTACGGGGCAAATGCCTATGATAAAAGTATATTTGAGACCATACCGCTTATCTATCGAGAGCCAGGTTCGGGCACGAGGAATGTAATGGAAAAGTTTATTATTCAGAATAACCTTCCAGTACTCAAAAAGATGGAATTAACTTCAAATGAAGCCGTTAAACAAGCCGTTATTGCAGGGCTAGGTTATTCCATAATGCCTTTAATTGGCATTAAAAATGAGTTGGTCAACCAACAACTGCAAATCATTCCCGTTGAAGGCTTTCCCATAACATCTACTTGGACTTTGATTTGGTTAAAAGATAAAAAGCTATCACCCGTAGCTGATGCTTATCTTAATTACCTCAAAAAAGAAAAGCAAAATATTATTAATGTTAAGTTTGCTTGGTTTGAAAATTATTGAGCTTGTAAGAAGCCGATTTTTGCAGAATCATCAAATTTTCGCGTTGTTTTCAAACTCCCTTTACTTTGTACATCA
>JAIXPV010000380.1 GCA_027486105.1 Runella sp.
CGTAGAAAAAAGGGTTGGGTATATCAGGCTCGGTATGCGCCAATGCGAGGAGTTTATAAAATCGTACCACATCGGCAAAGGTTTTACGGCTGCGGGGGTTTTTGGTAAACATTACCCTTAATTTTTTTCCCGTGTCGGCCGAGTGTGACACCAGCACGGTATCGTCAATATCGGATATAAATCCGTATTGCGTAGAGTGTGGCACGAAAATTTTACCTTCACCCGTGGTCGTGGGTTGCCCTTGTTCGTTGAGTAAGTGTACTTTCAAAACGTGCCACCCAGCGTCTACCTTGGCCGTAGATTGCCATTCAAATTTAAAAAAACCGTCTTTTTCAGTGGTGGTGTACAACTTTTGCTGGCCCCATTCTAATTGTACCCGCACCCCCGGAACAGGGGTAACAAAAAATAATTTTATCAAATGAAGAACATTCTTTAAAACATTGGTAGTGTACCGGCGCCGAACTACTTTTTTGCCAGCCAGCACATGCCCATACAAAATCAAATTTTCTTTGTGCCCATATCCGTGATAAACCTTCACCGATACGTCAGAATTGTTTACTTTGTGTTCCATCTTCAGCAATTTACTAAATAAATAGCAGTTCATCGCAACTTTTATCCGCCCATGACCACCCCCGAAAGCTACAAAATATTTTTTATCCTCAACCCTGGTTCAGGGCGTAATACCAGAGATTGGGCGCAGGAAATAACAAACTATTTTGCCCCGTTGAATCACACCATTGAGCTGTATAAACTACCCAAAAGTGTCAATATAGCCAAAATAAAGGATAAAATTGAGCAGTTTTCGCCCCAACGGCTGGTGGCGGTCGGCGGCGACGGTACGATCAAATTAGCGGCCGAATGTATCTTACACACCAATATTTCCTTGGGTATTTTGCCAGCTGGCTCCGCCAATGGGCTAGCATACGAATTGGGAATAACCGACAATCCCGCACAGGCATTGGAGGTGCTGATTAGGGGAACCACCAAAACGATTCATACAACAGTCATCAACGGTGAATTATGCCTTCACTTGAGTGACATTGGCCTGAACGCCTACGCCATGAAAAAGTTTAAACTTCAGCAAATACGCGGAATGTGGGGGTATCTGATTGCTTCTCTGAAGGTTTTGTGGCAAAACCCAAAGATGGAAGTTGAACTCCAGATTGACCAAAAAGCGATAAAAATGAAGGCCGCCATGATTGTCATTGCCAACGCCACCAAATACGGTACGGGGGCGCTTATCAATCCAGTCGGTACGTTGGAAGATGAATTATTTGAGGTGGTTGTGATAAAAAAACTAGCGGTTGGCGAGCTATTTAAGATGGTCTTTTTTAACGCTTCCTATAATTCAGAAACCGTAGAAATCTTTCAAACGGATGCATTACGAATGAAGTCTTCTAAAAAAGTACATTTTCAAATAGATGGAGAATATTTGGGCAAGGTAAACGAAGTAAAAGCGATTATTATTCCCAATGCTTTTAAGATGATTGTGCCAACACCAGCGGTTGTGTGAGGGCAAACAAAAAGGGCGGAGGCAAGCAATACACCACTTCCCCCCGTCCCTACGGAATTAATCTTCAGGGAAAGGAATAAAAACAAATCCCGCAAAATCTGCCTGAACGACAAATAAACAACAATATTCGTCGGGATTGCGGTAGTTTTCTTTAAACATTTCTACCGCTTCTGGGCCAACTAACCCCCGTTGCGTAAATTCATCCAAAAAGGAGGCCCGATACGACCATTCGTTGTCCAGTTCGTTCTGGGCAATTAATAAAATTCCTAAATCAAGGTTGTTTTGTACAGCCACAAAAATGGGATGTTCAGAAAACCCTCTTTTGCGAATCTGGTACGAAGCCTCTTTTAATTGGTCGGATATTTTAACAAAATCCTGCGATATCAATCCCAAAAGCCGTCGGTTGACGTCTGGCGAATTAGCATCGTCCATCAACGTGTTTTCGTTACTGTTGTTAATCATAATTTTTCAGTAGTGAGGAGCGAGTAGTGAGAAGGGAATTATTCTCACTACTCGCTCCTCATTTTACATTCGTGCGGCCAGCAGAAGACTTAAATCTTTGTGGCGCATGTTGAATTTTTTAGCTATAATCGGATTGGTGAGCATACCACCGTGGCAGTAAACCCCCTTGCTAAACCAACGATTTGCGTACATCATTTGTTCAATCCCACCCGTATTGCCTGCCCGAAGCAGCATGGGTAAAAACACGTTACTGAGGGCCATGCTTGCCGTATGCGCCACCCGCGACGCGATATTGGGAACGCAATAGTGAATCACGTCGTGTACCCGGTACGTGGGGTCTTTGTGGGTCGTAATGCGCGAAGTTTCGATACAACCGCCCTGGTCAATGGATACGTCAATAATGACCGAATTAGGTTTCATTCTTGACACCATCTCTTCTGTAACGATGCTTGGGCTATAGCCATCGTTTGGACGCAGCGCGCCAATCACCACATCGGCTCGCTGAATGGCCTCTGCCAACGTATCTGTCTCAATGATTGAGGTATAAATATTCTGGCCAATGGCGTATTTGAGGCGCTGAAGGCGGTAAATATGTTGGTCAAAAATCTTAATTTCTGCCCCCAAAGCCAAGGCTGTACGGGCGGCGTATTCGGCCACGGTTCCTGCCCCAATCACAACCACTTTGGTCGGTGGTACGCCCGTAATTCCGCCCATAATAATTCCGCGTCCGTTGTTGGCACTGCTGAGGTACTCGGCCGCAATCAGCATAACGGTACTCCCCACAATCTCGCTCAACGACCGAATGACGGGCAGTCCGCCTACTTTATCTTCGATATATTCATAACTGATACCCGTGATGTGTTTTTCGTTCAAAAATTCAAAATATGAACGTTCCCTCGTGGGCAAATTGAGCGCTGAAATAATCTTTTGTCCGTTTTTAAGGTGCGCAAATTCTTGCTCAACCAAAGGCTCAATTTTCAGAATCAAGTCCGATGCATACACCTCTTGCGGCGAATACGCAATCTGAGCGCCAGCCTCACTGTACTCGTGGTCGGGGAATTGAGCACCTTCGCCCGCTCCTTTTTCTACCACTACCTGATGCCCATTGCGCATCAAAATAGCTACCGCTTCGGGCGTTAGGGCAATCCTATTTTCCTGCAATGACACCTCCTTTGGCAGTCCGATCAACAAACTTTGTTGACCCACTTTGACGGGTGCCAGTGCTTCCTGTGGGTAAAGAGCAGTTTGTTGAGCCAATTCTCCAAAACCTGTCATTTCTGTAAAAAGTGTTTAATCGTTTATGTCAGTTTTGTTAACGGTAACTAATATTTCCCGCTTACCGTTCACGGTTTCTTTGATAGAAATGGTAACAAATTTTTCGGGGAGCAAGTCGGCAATTTTTTCAGGCCATTCAATCAAACACAAATTCCCCGAATCGAGGTATTCTTCCAATCCAATGTCGTAGGCTTCGGCAGTGTTTTTTAACCGATAACAATCAAAATGATAAATAGCCTCCCCGCTGGTGGTAAGGTACTCGTTCACAATGGAAAAAGTGGGACTTTGAACGGTATTTACGACCCCTAGATGCTGGCAAATCGCTTTGATGAGCGTGGTTTTTCCTGCCCCCATTTGACCTTCAAACAACCACACAGAGCTTGTCTGGCAAGCCTGAATGAGTCGTTGCGCAACTTGGCTGATTCCCTGTAAATCAAAAGGTTCTATCTGAAGCATACGATGATACGACTCGGTTATATTGATAATCGAAGGCTAAATAGCACCTTTCGTTTTCAACTCTTTAGACAATTCTTGCATCAATAGTCGATGAGCTTCTGGATTAGGATGCCCATCGTGTTGCAATTGGTACTTTTTGGATGGATAAGGAAACAGTTTTCTAAAATCTATCACCTTGATGCCCCGCTCTTTCAACAACCCCAGCATGGGAGAATCTTTTTTCAGGGCATCTGGGTACAAAACCACATAAAAATCGTCATTTTTAAACTGTTTTTTGTATTCTTCTTCCGATTTTTTAATAAGATTGGCAGTAAGTTCATAATCTTTTGGACGATACGCAAACGGAAAATCCATGGCAAAATGCTGTCGGACTTTGCTTTTGAAGACCATCATCCCAAAGCGATATTTGAGCGGATGGATAAAACGATACACTCCATTGGTTTGCATCGAAGATTCATCCACATCTGGGAAATAACCATCGTACATACCAATCCAGCCCGCCGACGGAATAGCCCGATTGACGTGGTCTTCAATGTAGGTATAAACCGCAAAACCCTGCTTTTGAGTCACCTGCTTGGTCAGGTCCTGATGCTGCAAGCGGGCCAGCATGTGGCGCGGTGAGTACCCAAAAAAACCGTAGTTGTACGCCTGAAAAGCCGAGTTGTTTTTCTGAAAATAATAGGGCATGGTTTGGTTGTCAGCTACTGCGTCGCCGTAAGTGAACGAACATCCAAAAAACAACGCATATCGGTCGCGTTGAGGATTGAGGCTATCCGCCAAAGGTGTAATACGCCGCGAAAACGAGTCTACGTGCATCACTACGTCAATCACTGGCTTGCCATTCAGCGTTTTGACCCATTTAAAATTGTGGTTCGGGATGGGTTTTCGGCCCAAGAACTTATCAAAAGCATAGCTCGAATCATACGCGGGGCCCGCATACTGAGGTTGATTGGCGGGAGGTGCTTTTTGGCCTGCATCATGAATCCACCCAACGGCGGTTTCTACCCCATAAATCACAAAAAATACACTAGTAAATGACAACAAAATATTTTGAACAACGGGGTGACTCTGCCGAATCATCAAATAAAGACTAACCAACCCGACAGCCCACGCCACCACGCGAAAACCAATGAGTCTTAAATCATAATCAAACCAAATACCGTCGCCGTTGCCCACAAAAAACTCAACGGCAATGACCGAAAGAATCAATAAGATAACAATGGATATGAAATAGCCGAGTCGGGCAAAGAGAGTGGTATTCTTCTGAAAAAAACGCATTCGTTGAAAGCTATTCTAGTTTTGAGAGGCCAAAGGTAAAACTTTTTGCCAAATTTATCAGGAATTGCCCCAACACCGACTGCTTGCTTTGGTAGGTATTCGTTGGGTGAATCAGTAAGCAGAGGATGCCTACCACCTAAAAAAAGAAGCTACCGATACAGTAACTTTTAAAAGATTTACCCTTCATTTTTGGAGAATGCTTTCTTTATTTGCAAATCTGTTTTACACCACCTTACGTTACTCAAAACTTGTTATTATGTCTACTCCTTTAAATGTTGGTTTAATTGGCTTCGGGCTGTCGGGGCGTTATTTTCACGCGCCGTTTTTGAAAGTCAACCCTCATTTCAAATTGACCAATGTGGTAACGCGCAACGCTGCCTCAGTGCACGAATTCGACCCCTCAATTGAGGTCATCAGCAGCACCGAAGCCCTTTTGGCCGACGATTCCATCGACCTTGTGTTCGTCTGTACCCCCAACGACCTCCATTTTCCCTACGCAAAGGCGGCTTTGGAAGCGGGCAAACACGTAGTCATCGAAAAACCATTCACCAACACAACCGCCGAAGCCGACGAGCTGATTGCGCTGGCCGAACAGAAAAAACGGGTGGTGACGGCCTATCAAAACCGCCGTTGGGATGCTGATTTTCTGACCATCCAAAAACTGCTCAACGACGGGACACTTGGAGATGTGATTGAATTTGAAGGACATTTTGACCGTTTCCGCCCCGAAGTAGCTCAGGGTACATGGAAAGAAGTAGCCGCCGCAGGGGCAGGAACGCTGTACAATTTAGGGCCTCATTTAATCGATCAAGCATTGGTGTTGTTTGGTACTCCCCAAAAAGTAACCGCCACCATCAAAATCGTTCGCCCAGGTGGAGAAACCGACGATTATTTTGACATCCGGTTGGATTATGCCGACAAAAGCATCATTCTCAAAGCCAGTTTAATGGTTTTTGAAAATAACTTGCGATACGTTATTCACGGAACGAAGGGGAGTTTTTTCAAATACGGACTTGACGTTCAAGAGGATACGTTGCGAAAAAACATTCTACCCAACACTGAAAACTGGGGAGAAGAACCAGAAAACCAGTGGGGAACGCTTTATACCGAAGCAGGAAAAGCAACGATTAAAACGCTGCCAGGCCACTACACTCCTTTTTACGACAACATCTACGAAGCCATTGCCGAAGGCAAAGAGCTGATTGTAAAGCCGCAACACGCGCGCAACACCACCCGCGTGATGCAGTTGGCGATTGAAAGCAGTCGGTTGGGAAAAACCATGGATTTTGAAGGATAAATAAGCGTGGCGCAGGTTGTAAGAGCGTGGTGCAGGTTGCTCACAACCTGCACCACATTTCATCAGCCGTTGTCCGAAAACTCAGGGTAGAGCATCATACCTCCGTCTACGTAGATGGTTTCTCCTGTGATATAATCAGAATCGTCGGAGGCCAACCAAATAGCGGTCTTAGCCACGTCTTCGGGTTGGCCAATCCGACGGTACGGAATCAGTTTCATTAGTGCTTGCCTATTTTCTTCCGACGACCAAACACTTTTGTTGATGGGCGTCTGAATCGCCCCTGGACTGATGGCGTTGACGCGGATTTTGAGCGGCGCAAGCTCCTGCGCAATGGATTTCATAAACATCAGAACTCCTCCTTTGGAGGCAGCATAGTTGATGTGCCCCGCCCACGGAATCATGTCATGCACCGAACTCATGCAAATAATTTTGCCAATGGCTCCCGTGGTGGTTTTCCCTTCGGCTTGGGCCACAAAATGTCGGGCGGCTTCACGGGCACACAAAAACTGGCCCGTCAGGTTAGTATTTATAACGTTGTTCCATTGGTCGAGGGTCATGTTCAGGAAAGACGCATCGTCCTGAATCCCGCTGTTGGCTACTAAAATAGCCACTTGACCAAAGGCTTCTATGGCCTTTTCAAACATTTTGAGCACATCGGCTTCTTTGCCCACGTTGGCTTTGACCGCGATGGCGTCGCCGCCTTCGGCTTTTATTTGTTTGACTACCTCCAAGGCTTTTGCCCGACTGCTGTTGTAATTGACAATCACATTGGCACCTTCTTTTCCGAAGGCAACGGCAATGGCACGGCCAATTCCCGAACTAGAGCCAGTGATAATGGCGGTTTGATGAGCTAATTTCATGCGAATAATGGAGAAGAAATTGAGTTGTTTATCAATTTTAATCAATTTTGGGAAAAAGTCATGCCACCGCAGTCATTTGTTTTTTTGAAGGAATGAGAAAAACGTATCTATTGTATGGGCTTGGATTGGGTCTTTTGCTGATTGCGCTCAAACTCATCGAGTACCAATTTTTGGTACGAATGCACATTTTTGAAATATACGGTGGATTGATTGCGGTCTTATTCATGGGGATTGGTATTTGGGCGGGCCTTCAATTCACTCGCCAATCCCCAACTCCCTTGAGTGTTCAGGCAACGCCTGCATTTGACTAAGATAAAATCAAGGAATTGGGAATCAGCAAACGGGAGTTGGAAGTGTTAGAATTAATTACGCAGGGATTAACTAATCAGGAAATTGCGGATAAACTGTTTGTCTCACTCAACACCGTCAAAACACACTCGGCACGGTTGTTTGAAAAGTTGGATGTAAACAGCCGCACCAAAGCCATCCACCGCGCCAAAGAATTGGGGATATTAAGGGTAAACTAAAGTATGATTTAAGGACTTTTTGGAAAAATCACCCAAAAGTATGACCGTTCATTCTTGGCTCCTCCCTTACTTTTGCTCAGGGTTTAAAATAGTTGCCCCCATGTAGCTTTCACCTTTTCAAAACTTCCAATTATGCAAAAGACAATTATTCGGTTCGGGCTTATTTCGGGCGCAATTTCTTCCGTTTTACTGGTTTTATTAACCACCGTTGGCCAGGCTATTGGGTTTGAAACCTTTGCTGATTATGGTGTTTGGTTTGGATTTACATCCATTATTCTCTCTTTAACGTTGGTTTATTTCAGCATTAAATCGTACCGCGACCAACACAACGAAGGACGAATTACGTTTGGGAGGGCATTTCAAATCGGCATTGCCGTGACGGTCATTTCCTGCGTTTGTTACGCACTTACGTGGTTAATTTTTTACTTCAATTTCTTTCCTACTTTCATGGAGGATTTTGGGGCCTATCATCTTCAAAAAATGAAAGAAGATGGTAAAAGCGCGGCCGAAATTGCCCAACAGGCTTCCGAAATTGCCAAGGCCAACGCCCAATATCAAAACCCATTTTACAATTTTGCTGTCACCTTTATGGAGCCGTTTCCCGTGGGTTTGCTCATGACGCTGGTATCGGCATTGGCGCTGAAAAAGAAGTAAATGAAGATACTTTTACATTGTGTTTGCAGTTTGAAATTTTTCAGTTTTTCGGTTTAAATCTTACGATTCCATCACACTTTCGGGCCCGATTTCTTCAATGGAGCGGCAACCTGCCAACGCCATTGTCAAATCAAAGTCTGCGAGGTAATTGGCCAATACTTGTCCTACGCCGTTGCTACCTCCCAAAGCAAGTCCATACACGTATGGGCGCCCCAAACAAACGGCAGTAGCGCCGAGCGCCAAAGCCTTAAAAATATCGGCCCCGCCACGCACGCCGCTGTCCAACAGCAAAGGCAAACGACCTTGAACAACCTCGGAGATGCGCGGCAACATATCCATCGTACCCACGGCCCCGTCTACTTGGCGACCGCCGTGGTTGGAAATGACCAAACCGTTGATGCCATGGTCCAAGGCTTTGAGGGCGTCGTCAGGATGCAGAATTCCTTTGAGCAAAATCGGCAGTTTAGTTATTTCGCGCAGATAGGCCAGGTTTTTCCAAGTGAGCGAAGGACGCGTATAAATATCAACAAATTTTTTGACCGCCTTGCGGGGATTCCCCGATTTGGCATTTTCTAAAAAGCCTCCTGGATAATGCCTGACTACGTTCCACAAGGTGCGTATGGCGTCGTATGTTATCTTGGGTTTGGGCGCAGGCGTGGGGTCTGACTCCTCCAACAACCGCCGAAAAACGGGGTCGGAAGTATATTGGGCAATGCCCATCCCACGCAGAAATGGCAAATACGCCAACTCTAAATCTTGGGTGCGCCAGCCCAGAAGGGTTGTATCTAAAGTAACGACAATCGCCTCACAACCAGCACTTTCAGCTCGCCCAACAAAACTCGCCACCAATTCGTCTGACTTACTCCAATACAACTGAAACCACCGCGTTTGGTCGCCCATTGCCGCCGCACAGACTTCCATTGGTACCGACGCCTGATTGGAAAAAATATAAGGCACGCGCGCAGCAGCGGCGGCTTTGGCCACTGCCAAATCTGCTTCCTGATGCGCCATTTCCAGCACACCAATGGGAGCCAACAATAAGGGATACGGATGTTTTTTACCGAATAATTCAATGCTTGTATCCCGCGCCGATACATCGCGTAACATACGTGGAATGATGCGCCAACGCTCAAATGCTCGACGATTTTGCCGCATGGTATCACCGTGGCCCGCTCCTCCTACAATGTACGCCGCCGCTTGCGGCGACAGGGCTTTTATTGCTTTATTTTCCAAACCTTGAGCATCAACGGGTATAGAAGACACTATTCCTGAGGCTCCTTCAAAATATATTTTCTTCTGGCGTTCAAAGGCGTTCATAATGCAGGGTCAATCAGTTGGTATTTTAGGTTTAGGACAATAAAAAAGGTAATCGGCATTGCACCGATTACCCCAAATTAGAGATTGAACTATTAGTAAGGTATCCCTGCTTTTTTGTAGATAAAGTGCATCAACCACGCGGGGCCAATCATCAAAAACTGTAAATCTTTAAAAAAAGAAGGTTTTTTCCCTTCTACTTTATGCCCCCAAAATTGCCCAATCCAAGCAATCACAAAAATACCCAACGAAACCTGCCACAGTGTCCAGCCCTGATTTTCAACTTGTTGGGCCATAAAAAGGCACAAACTCGTAAACAGAATCAACCCAATCGCCAAGGTAAACGATAAACGTATGTAATAAATCGTCACCAATGCCAGTACGAGCATCGCTACATTGAGCGGCAGATTTTCGGCAATCAAAACGGGCAGTTTGATACTATATAGCAATCCTACCACGCTAAAAAAAATGGCTGGCACGCAAATCCAGTGCACCAGTTTATTGGTAGGATTCTGATGGCTTTCGCCATATTCATTCAGCCAAGCATCAATGGTTCTCATAATTATAAAAGGGTTGGTTTGATAAAGCTAAATCACAAATAAACCTCCATAAAATTATATAAATAACCACAAAATGACAAACTGACGTCTCAACTAACCCTTGTCAATAATTCAACTATTCGTCTTCTTCCTCCTCTTCCGCTCCCACAAGCGCATACTCATAATCTCCGTCGATGGCGTATTCGTCGCAGAGCGCGTCCAAATCTGCCAAGAAATCTTCGTACACATCCGTTAGAATTTCGAAGTTGGTGATTTCAAGATACTCTACCCCGTCCTCATCTTCAATGGTTTCGTAGTCAAAATAATACTCATCTTCCTCCATAACGTACTCCTGACAAAGGGCTTCTAGTTGTGCCGCAAAATCTTCGGGGTCTTCGACTTGAATGTAGAAATCCGTCAGGTAGGTTCGGTCTTCATCGTAGAAATTGGACTCCTCGCTATCGTCGGAAATATCCTCGCTAAAATCCAAATTTTCTACAGCTTTTACAATCCAAGAATCGTGTCCGTTGTAATCTTCGTGCATGACATAATCGTACGGTATGTAGCAATAGCCACCGTCGCCCCATCTTTCGCCCCATGAATTACGGACGATAAACATTTTGTCGGGGTCAGAATATCCCACACAAAGCATAGCGTGCCAACCGTGCGTGTCACGAACCTCGTCAGAAGCTTTGGGCATAAGTACCCGGCCTTTGTTGCGATTTGCGCTATCAAAAGATTTAAAGGTATTGAGCGCAAACGCAATTGGGTAGCCTTCGGCCAGGGTTTGCCGCCACAGATTTAGGTCAGTTTTGATGAATTCGGCTTCTACAATCCGGAAATTAGATCCGTGATTATAGGAATCTTCATCAGGTTCTTCTGTAATCCTGTCTTCATCGTTGGGCCAATAATCTTCTGAGCAAGCACCGTATTCTTTTAGTCCTTCGATGGCATTGACCATCATCGAGCCATTGTCTTCGTCTTGTTCACCCGCAAAATACCGGGCATTGTAGTAAATAAACAAGCGACTTACGTCTGAAGAATCGCCGAGGGTCCGTTTGGCCAAATACTCGTATGCCCCCGCAAAGGAGTTGGCCACGCAACTATTTCCCACCTGCATTTCGACCGAAGTCATAAATTTTCGCAAGTCGACTTTGGGCGGGAGACTAATGTTTTTTTTGATTTTTTTTTGGGTTACATCATCTGGCATTTTGCCAATACGATAACCACCTATTCGGTCAGCCATTGCATTAAAATGTTAAAGGTTTAGGGTACAGGGTTTTTCATATTGCGAATAAAACAAAAAGAGCTGAATCTTGTGAACCAGCCCCCAAATAACTAACAAAAAGGCATATTTTTCTTATTTATATTGGCTCAATGAATGATGATTAATCGTTTTTTAATCTCCTCACCGCCAACTTTTACCCGTATCCAATAAAACCCTGGAGCAGCCTCTGCCTCATAGTACCCTCCACGGCTATGCAATAGCAAAGAACGGCCCGTGGCGTCAAGCATTTCTACCAAAGGCTGTTGGCTCTGCGGTGGTAGCGCTAATTGAAACCTCCCATTCGTGGGATTGGGATAAACATTTACCAAATTAGTCAACGTAGGCTCCACACTAAGTGGCTGTAGAATAGTAATTCCTAACGCTTGGGAAGTATTATGGCAGCCGTCTTTGGTTACTCTTACGGCATAGTTTCCGCTTTCTCCCGCCTCATACATCGACCTGGTTTCTCCCGCGATTTCTATTGCCTCTTTCAACCATTGATACGTAAGTCCGAGCCCTTCATTTGCCTTCAAAAGGGCCTTCTGTGGGGCATAAATTGGGCCAGTTACTTCGGGCGTAACGGTGGCTTCAATGGCAGGTTTGATTTCAACAATAGGCGATAAAGAAGAAACAGCGCAGACCGTATCCTGCACCAAAACGCGGTAGGTACCCGTTGCGGTGGCGTCAAATGAGGACTGAGCGGCGGCTAGTAAGGCTTGCCCGTTGCGCTGCCATTGGTAGGATAAAAAATGGAGAGAATCGGGATTGGCAACCAAAGGTACCTTCTGTCCTTCGCAAAGGGTCGATGCCATTGATTGAAGCGTAGCGGTAAGGTTCTCGTAACAAGGTCGCGTGATTTTAGTGACGGAGGTGATGTGCGTAAAGTTATCCCAATTGCCCATTGTCGCGTCGGGATTTAGGGTAACCAACAGTTGGGTGATTAGGTATTCGCCTTGTTGTTCGTTGGAAGGGTATGTTCCCGCCAACATTCGTACTTGCTGGTTAGGGTCTTTCACTGGTAATTTCACTGGCAACACCCAAATCAACCGCCCTGAGGTTGAAAATTTTGAAATACGGAATGTATTAACCACGTCTAAACCTGTCAATTTCAGAAAACTGGCCGCATTTGCATTCTTCTCAGAAAGCGTTTCGGTCAAAAGCAGGGCTCCATCACGGTCAAAACTTAAAACGGCATAAGAAGTGGGCCGTTCTAAAGTCCAAGCGAGTTCCCCTTCGGGATTGACCGCGTAGACTTTCTGAGACGTAGTAAAATAAATCCACCCCTGATTATTTTCTACGAAATGAATGATTTTGTCGGAGAAAATCGGGCTTCCAGTCGGCGTCAGCAGAAACAGTTTATAATCGTTGTAGTAGTGCGAATATCCGAGGATTCTGCCGTTGGAATAAACCTTTAATTTATTCAAATAGGCGGGCCCTAAAAACCGCCACTGCAGCCGACCAGTACTATCAAATTTTACAAGTTCAGGGATGGCATAGTTTTTACGAAAGAGCAAAAATCCGTGGTCGGGCGTACTTTGGAAAGCAACATTATTGAGGTTATAGAAAGGCGGTAATTTAAGGAAAAGTGTCTCGATTTTTTTTCCTTCTTTATCAAATTTCAGCAAACTTCCAGTCGAATCTTTGACAGTCACTACTACGAGACGTGATTGTGCATCCTGACCCACGATTTTGGTTGTATAAACACTAGAATCGGCCAAAACACTCCATTTTTCTCGCCCCGAACTATCCACCAAAACGAGCCTCTTAGCGGTAGCCAAAAGTAGGGAAAAGTCTGTTTTAGAACGAATCTCTTTCTTGGCAATGTAGGCCGCGGTCCTATCGTTCCCTAAAAAAGGCGCATCAGATGCCGTAGGCTTGTACGTGGAATCCTGCCAACGAAACAACTCTGAGCGCATCGCGTATTTCCACGCAACCTGTCCATTTTTGCCCACGCTTACTATACTATCGGGGACAAAAGCTCCATTTTCATGTAAAGATATAAGAAATCCACCGTTGAAATCGGGCGTCAGCGCCCCAACTTTCAGAGGGTTGTCAGTACGTTTAAATACGGCTTTTACGTCGCTGTTGGGGTCATAAACGGTTGAAGTATAATACACTTTATTGGTTTGAGACTCAAG
>JAIXPV010000398.1 GCA_027486105.1 Runella sp.
AACCCTGCCATCAAGGCGCCTCATCACAAAGAAAAAATCTTTCAGGCACTGCTTGACAACCGCATCGACGTCATCGCTACCGACCACGCGCCTCACACTTGGGAAGAAAAATCAAAAGGCTATTGGGCCGCCCCTTCTGGTTTACCTTTGGTGCAGCATTCGCTCAATATTATGTTAGAATTTGTGCAGCAACGTAAGATTTCGATAGAGCGAGTAGTAGAGAAAATGAGCCACGCCGTAGCCGACGTATTTCAGATAGACCGCCGTGGATACATCCGGGAAGGTTACTGGGCCGACTTAGTATTGGTAGATTTAAATCAACCTACCACCGTAACTAAAGAGAATATTTTATTCAAATGCGGTTGGTCTCCATTGGAAGGAACTACCTTTCAATCAGGCATTACGCACACGATTGTTTCGGGACATTTGGTGTATGCCAACGGAGTTTTTGATGAGTCTGAAAGAGGAAAACGATTATATTTTAGACGTACAGTTTAGAGACGCACGGTGTTGCGTCTCTACGCATTTCAGTTCACTCCTTATTTTATCGGTTTCATCAGGCGAAACCACAGGTTTGTCTTTTTTTTTGGGCAACGTGCAACCTTTTCACCCACCTTTACATCATATAGTTGCAGAGGGTTGGTGGTCAATGGTTATGTGATGAAAGGAAGTTTTCAACGACAAGAAAAATTGCACACCACTCATCCTTTAAATTTGCCGATTAACACTTTTTAACCAAAAACAAGGTACTTTGTATTGCATAATACCATCCGAAACCCATATCTTTGTTTCATCCGTATAGGCGGTCCGAATTCAGCCATCAGAAATAAATACTCGTTACGAATCCATTTAAAAACTCATACAGTCATGAAAGCTATCACCCTCGTCGTCGCCCTGTGTTTGTTGAGTACCGCCGCTTTTTCAATTGGCCGGCCGCACAATATTTTTGCGACCCACAAAGCCTTGACCGCGCGTACGGTTGTTTCTCAACCCCAAAAGACTGTGATTCCGCAAGGTTCTATTCTTAAGAACGTTACGCAACGAGCACAGGACGGCGTGGAGGAAACTCGCCAAGCTGTTTCTACCGTTGGGCGTATTGTAAGCTTCATTATCAAAATTACACACTAGCACTTCCACCGTCAGCAGGTCTCAGCCCAATGACAAAAGCACTCCACAAAACATTGAAAAGTAAAATTTTATTGTAGTTAGGGTTTAGGAAATCGACAAACGCTGCTCGGTTGGGTGGCGTTTGTTTTTTTGATTACCCCTTGGGAGAGGCTACAAAAAATACCTCAAAACCTAGCCGGGGAGGAATGGAATTGAGGGCGGGAGTCATGCGTATTAGGTCAAATTTGTCCTCAAATAAACGTTTATATTCTTCGACCGTTCCACCAAAGGGAGGCCCCCCTCAAACGAACGATTGAACAAAAGTCCCGCTAACTTCCCACTTGGCGTCAGCAAATCATGCATTTTGTACACATAACGGCGGCGCAGCGAAGGGTCGATGGCGCAAAAAAAAGTTTGTTCCAAAACTAAGTCGTACTGCCCATCGTGCTCAAAGAAATCTTCACAAACGGCCTTCAAGCCGCTTGAAGCATGTTTATCTTGAAGTATTTTAACAATTTCGGCCGATATATCCACCACGGTCACATCCGTAAACCCCTGCTCAAGAAGATATCCTGCTTCATAGCTGTTGCCGCCGCCCGGAATAAGAATGCGAAGATTCTTATCGGTTAATTGGTCAATGTATTCTTTCAAAGGCGGCGATACATAGCCAATATCCCAACCCGTTTGACCAGTGCGGTAGCGCTCATCCCAGAATTTTTGATCTAAATTACTCATACACTTTTTCACCTTTATTGAGCCAAATCCCCCATGTACGTGAATAAGCATGGACTTTTTGGGTAGGTTTCCCCTGCGTATCTACAATGGGGTTTCCCTGATTTACCCATTCAAAAATACTTCCGTAAAGATTTCGTACATTTTGGAACCCCGCCGCCTTGAGTTTTTCTCCGATGCGCTCGGAACGAACACCTACGGTACAGTATACCACTATGGGCGTATTTTTGGGGAGATTTTCTACCTTTTTGAGGTCAAATTCTTCATATCCCACCCACCGGGCTTCAGGTAAATGGCTCACATCGTATTCGCGTTTGGCGCGGGTATCCAAAACAACAACCTGCGGTTGTTGTTTTTTCAATTCCTTGCAACTTATGGTCGGAACGGTATGCTTATACATTCCCTCCAACATCATTTTATAAGCTCGACTGTTGGTCTGGGCGTTGGGTTTAAACCATGAAAATAACATCAGTAACAAAAGGAGCTTTCGCATTAGATTTCGAACGCTAAATGGAGATTCAATACATTTTGTTCGTCAAACTCCACTAATGTAGCGCGACGACCATGAATAAATGTATAACCCGTTTCGAGGTTGACACGTTCGCTTAAACTCCACAACAAGCTTCCTCCAAACCAAAATTGGTGAAAACGCAAAGGCTTTTGACCGCTCAACAGCGGTGGG
>JAIXPV010000645.1 GCA_027486105.1 Runella sp.
AAAGCTTTACTTCAGATTTAATCCTAAATTCTGCCAAAAATGAACTGCTAGTCCTTGACAGAGCGCATTTCAGAATGGTGCGGATTGATTTGGCCACCAAAAAAATCACAGCTTCCATTCCCGTAGGGCGGCAGCCGTTTGGGCTTTCGTTGAGTCCTGACAAAAAATATGCGTTTGTGGCCAATGTTGGCTTATATGAATATCCGCTGGTGCCAGGGGTAACGCCCAAAAACAAAGACACCATGATGCTGAAGTTTCCGCCCTATGCAACGGTCACCAAAGAGTCTATCGAGGGCGTAGAAGTGGAAGGACGAAAAATCCCAGGCTTAGGTAGTCCACTCGTACCCGAAGCCATGAGCGTTTGGATGGTAAACTTAGCCACCAACAAAGTCACTGGAAAATTTAAGACTGGGCATCAGATTGGGGAAATGATTGAGGAAACCGAAATCGTGGGCGGGGCAAGCCCCAATTCAGTGGCGGTCGGAAAACGGTTTGCCTACGTTTCCAACGCCACCAACGATAACATTTCGATTATTGACTGCCAAACGCGCCAAATCGCGGGACATATCGCGCTGAAAATACATCCAAGCATAGACAAGTACCGAGGATTGATGCCATTTGGGATGGCGCTCACCCAAGATGAAAAAACACTATACGTGGCCCTTTTGGGCTTCAATGCGGTAGCAGTGGTTGATTTGACCACCCGTCGCGTAAAGGGATTGATTCCCTCGGGTTGGGGACCAACCAAAGTGAAACTATCGCCCGATGAGAAAATCCTTTATGTAGTCTCTGCTCGGGGATTGGGCGCGGGTCAAAATGGCGGTAACGGCTTTGTAAAACCAGACCGGGGAACCTACATCGGCGACATTCAACTCGGTATACTCCAAAAAGTTACGCTTCCGACACCCACCGAATTGAAAAAATGGACACAACAAGCCATCGACAATACTTTTGAAACCATCTCAGTCACCGACGACGGCAAAAACCCACTCCCTCCCCTGCCTGGCTCACGGACAAGCCCCATCAAGTACATTGTGTATATCACCAAAGAAAACCGCACGTACGACGAAGTTTTGGGACAACTTTCCAAAGGAGATCCCACTCTCGCTCGCTACGGAACCAATGTTACGGTAACGACAAAAACTGACACTTTGCGTCAGGTGGATGTGATGCCCAATCACCTACGTATTGCCCAACAATTTGCGTATTCTGATAATTTTTACTGCGATTCGGATGCATCCATTCACGGGCACCATTGGATGATGGGCGTAATCCCCAACGAATGGGTCGAAGCTAATTCCAATCACTCTTCGAGCTTCAATGCCTTCTCTAAAGCACCCGGGCGGCGCTTTCCAAAAGCAACGGGTGGCATTGACCCCGAAGACTACAACGAAACAGGTGGACTATGGGAAGCACTAGAGCGCAAAAGAATCCCATTTTATAACTTTGGCGAAGGAAATGAGTTTGCCGCCGTTGCAGAAGAATGGAACCATTTTGAATACGGCGCACGACAGCCCGTAGTGTTTCCTTTACAAAAAGCCGTTTTTGAGCATACTTCGCGCAATTACGCGGGTTTTGACATGAACATTCCTGACTGGCTCCGAATGGACCAATTTGAGAAAGAATTTACCGCAAAATGGCTCACTCCGCAAAAGGGCAAAAAAGTGGATTTGCCACGGCTGATTGCCCTCCAACTACCCAATGACCACGGCGCAGGCGTGCGCCCAGAAGCAGGATTTCCGTACCCCCACTCTTTTATGGCCGATAATGACATATCATTGGGTCGAATCTTACAGTTCCTTTCGCATACGCCGTATTGGAAAAATATGCTAGTAGTCATCACCGAAGACGACCCGCAGGGGGGCGTGGACCACATCGACGCACACCGCTCGGTATTGATGCTGGCTGGCCCCTACGTAAAGCGTGGGCACGTTTCGCACACCCACGCCAATTTTGGTTCTATTTTAAAAGTAATTTACAATACACTGGGCGTGCCCTACGTCAACCAATACGACGCCACAGCCTCCTTACTACAGGATTTTTTTACGGACAAACCCGATTTTACGCCGTATCAAATGCTGATTCCTGACAAACGCATTTATGACGTAGACAAAGCAATGGAAATTTACAAAAAAACGTACGACTGGAAAACCGCCAAGCCAGGCCCTAAAATGGATGACCCTAATGAGCAGCGCAGGGAGCATTATCGGCAACAAAATAACTGAAGCCGCAGTGGGTGAAATAACACCCACTGCCTCCCCAAGATTACCGATTTTTGTCTATATAAATACGGATTTCGTTCAAAAACCAACGAGCATCTTCCAACACCTGCGCTGCTTCTTCAAAGGTTATATACGCATCTGCGTCGTAGTCGCCTGTTTGACGCTTTTGGTAAGCTCTGTTTAATACCTTTCCAAAGTCAGTTGAAAAAATGTTTGTTTTGATATAAAGTGAATAAAATTTATTAGCAACTCCAGTATGCGTTTTAGAAAATTCATCTTTTGCAAAAGCAATGCTTGTACTGCTGCAAAAATGGCATAATACGAACGATTAACGACACCTTTGTAGCGATCTCCAGTCATCAAATACTCAGCATCTTTCAAAAAATCATCGGCTTGCTCAATAAACTTATAAACTTCCTGATTCATAAATCGCCCCCCCTGATTACGGATAAAGTGGAGCAAAGGCGTGCGTCCGATTTTGTATTGCTCAAAACTCATTGGCACAAACGACAGTAATAGATTGTTTTACATGGCCCAACTGTACGTTTTATCAGTCAAAAAATCTATTTCTTTAAATGGTTCAACCGATGTTTTATTCAGTACTACTAAAATATCAACATCTGAGTCTGCATTTGACTGATTCTTGGCGTGAGAACCAAACAATACTAACTTTACCAATGTATCACCGTATAATTGTGACAACTGGCTTTTTAGGGAATCCAGTAAGGTTCTGTTTATCATACGCTTTAATTCTCATTAGTAGCTTCTTGTAAAGTTAAAAAACAAATAAGTAATTCCTTAAATAAACACCAATATGCTTTCAGCTATTACTGAAATTCGTCAATTGTTTGAGTCACAAGGCGATGAACAATACTACGGCGAAGACGTAAGCCAACTCGAACACGCCGCCCAAGGTGCGGATTTGGCCCGCAAAGGCGGCTTTGACAAAGAAACACAGGTAGCGGCTTTTTTGCACGACATCGGCCATTTGATGCCCGCTGAAAAGGAAGAAGAACTCATGGAAATGTACGGCCGCAAAGACCATGAAGAAGTGGCCGCTGACTGGCTGCGAGATCAGGGCTTTCCCGAAAAAGTATGCATTCTGGTAGCCAATCACGTCAATGCTAAACGGTATCTGACCTACAAAAACCCAAAATACTTCGCAGGATTATCCGACGCCAGCCGCAAAACGCTGGAGTTTCAGGGTGGCCCCATGCAAGCCGAAGAAGCCAAAGTCTTTGAGCAAAAGCCTTATTTTGAGCTCATTATACAGATGCGACGCTGGGATGAGGCCGCCAAAGTAACGGGATTGCCCAAACCTGATTTAGAAAAATACTTAAAATTGTGCGAGGAAGTGTTGGGGTGAGGAGATA
>JAIXPV010000736.1 GCA_027486105.1 Runella sp.
CAGGCAGAAATACTGATAAAAAATGGTCGAATACTGGATGGAACAGGGAATTCCTGGTATTATGGTGATGTGGCCATTGCTGATGGAAAGATCATACGTATAGGGAATTTGAGTAAATGGACTGCCAAGCGCACTATCGATGCCAAACAACAAATAGTGGCTCCCGGCTTTATTGATGTGCATACCCACATTGAAGAAGACGAATTCCGACTTCCTACGGCCGATAATTTCATTTATGATGGCGTCACCACTGTAGTAACGGGCAATTGTGGTTTGTCAAACGTAGATTTAGGTTTGTATTTTAGGCAACTGGACAGCGTCAAAACGTCGGTCAATGTCGCGTCGCTGATTGGACATAATGACGTCCGGAAAGCGGTGATGGGTACGGCCAATCGGTTTGCAACGGCCGAAGAGCAACAGCGCATGGAAGCCCTCGTAGAAAAGGCCATGAAAGATGGGGCCTATGGGCTGGCCACAGGCCTGATTTACGTACCTGGTACCTATTCCAATACCGAAGAAGTGGTAGGACTGGCCAAAGTGGCGGCCCGATACGGCGGCGTGTATGCCTCGCACATTCGTTATGAAGGCGATGAAGTCCTGACAGCCATCGAAGAAGCGGTGAACATTGGACGGAAAGCTGTCATTCCCGTCCAGATTTCTCACTTTAAAGTAAGCGGACAAAACAACTGGGGACGCTCCAAAGAGACCATTGCGGCTGTCGAAAACGCCCGCCGTGAAGGCATCGACGTAACCATTGACCAATATCCCTACACGGCCAGCAGTACTGGATTGAATACGCTACTGCCAAGTTGGGCGCTGGCTGGTGGGCTGGATTCTATCAAAGCGCGGGTCAACGACCCCACCACGCGTCAGCGTATGGTGAAAGAAATGGTGGCAACACTCAAACGCCGTAAGCAAAATCACTTCAACTATGCCGTAGTGGCTTATTATGACGCCGATACAACACTGAATGGTAAAAATATTGAAGAGATAAACCTCCTGAAAGGCCGCAAACACAAAGCCACCGTAGAAGCCGAGACCATCATGGAAATGGCCGCCAAAGGGGGGGCTAGTATGGTATTTCATGGTATGGGCGATTGGGATGTCGAAAACATCATGCGCTATCCGCAAAATATGTTTGCCTCAGATGCTTCCATTCGGGTGTATAACTTTGGCGTGCCTCACCCGCGTGGCTACGGCACCAATGCTCGTGTGCTGGGGTATTATGTACGTCAAAAGAAAATTATCCCCTTAGAAGAGGCTATTCGTCGCATGACCTCCTTGCCCGCCCAAAAATTCAAGTTAGCAGAACGTGGCTTGCTTCAAGCTGGCCGCGTTGCTGATGTACTTATATTTGATGAAAACTCCATTATCGACCTTTCTACCTATGACCGTCCGCATCAATATTCACGCGGGATAAAGTACGTCATTGTCAACGGGAAATTGGTCGTAGAAAATGAAAAACATACGGGGCTGCGGGCGGGGAAAGTATTGCGGAAGGGGGAGTAGGCTTCTGCCCAATTTTCTTTGTCAAACCCTACTTTATGTCCATATTAGCGGTGTTTTAATTGCTTCTCACAGAGGCTAAAAGACTGAATCTAATACGTATTCGGTATTTTGCTAGTAAGTCAGATAAATAGGGTATCTTCATCCAATTACCATTAACTAAATTGGTGTAGGTAAGATATAAGAAAATTAGCAAATTCGTTCTTTAATTATGGCTTCCCGTTATTGCTTATGAAAATTCGACTGGCTTTTATTGCTTTGTTTTACGCGGTAAGCACTGGATTGATGGCTCAAAATCGCATGGTCGATAGCCTGCGACAGTGGTTGGCCACGCATCCCGTCCAAGATAGCGCGCGCGTTGTGACACTACATCGGTTGGCTTATCGGCTTTCCGAAATTGACCAAACTACCGCGTGGCGCTACGCCAATGAAGCCAACCAACTCGCCAAAAAACTCAATAACAACACCAATATCGGCCAAAGTTTTATCAATTACGCCATTCTGGAGTCGTTGGAAGGGAACTATGCCAAAGGGCAGGAGTACTACCTTACGGCGTTGAAGCTTTTTGAACAGACAGGCTGGGAGCGGGGCAAAGCGATTTGCCTCAACAATATTGCCGAAAACTACAAAAGTATGAATCAACTTGATAAGGCACTAGATTATACTTTTCGGGCTTTGGAGTTGAATAAAAAAAAGAATGAAATACGGGGAATGGCGGTCAATCATGAACAAATTGGCGATTTATACCGTCGAATGGGCCGCTACGAAGAATCATTAAAGTACTTAGAACAAGGTCTAAAATTGGCCGAGAAAGCCGATCAAAATTACCAGATATTGCCCCAAATATTATTAGGTATTGCCCGAAATTATAACGACCGACGGGAGTTTGCGACCGCGCTGCGGTACATGAAAAAGGCTACCCAGCAAAGCCAACAACACGGCGAAAAATTACTACAGATACAGTGTTATCAAGAATCCGCGAAGACGTTTCGTCTGCAACAAAAACTCGACAGCGCCAAAGTATACTTCCAAAAGGCCCTCGACACGGCTACGCAGTTTGGTTCTATTGTGGAAATCGCGCATATCAATCAAGAAATGGCAGAATTGGCGGAAATGAAGGGGGAGTATAAAGAGGCTTTGGGCTATTTTCAGGCTTACAAAACACTGAATGATTCGATTGAACGAAAAAAAAATGTGGTTCGTGCCGAGCTGGTTGAGTTGAAATATACCGCCTTCGAGAAAGACAAAGAAAATCAACGTCTTAAACAAATTAAAGCATCACAAGAAGCAGAATTGAGGAGCCAAACCTACTGGATTATTTCGTTGGCGTCGGTTATTGTGGTGTTGATGGGGGTTTTGAGTTACGCATTTTACAGAAATCGGTTGAAACAGATTCGAGATGCTCAAAAAGCACAAGCCGAAACCATTCGTCAAATGCAGTTGTCGGATCGAATAAGGAGTCAGATTGCGCGCGATTTACACGATGATTTGGGCGCAACCCTAAGCGGAGTAGCGATGCTGAGCCAAGCCGCCAAACGCCAACTGAAGGACAAAGACGAACAGTTGAAAGAACTGTTGGACTTGATAAGCATTAACTCACAAAGAACCGTGAGTACCATTCGGGATATTATCTGGACCACTCGCCCCATGAATGACAGCCTAGAAAGTATCACGACCAAGATGAAGATTTTTGCGTCAGAAATGCTTGATCCAAAGCATATTCACTACGATTTTTGTATCTCTGAAGAATTAAAAGGATATAAACTGCCGTCCAATCAACAGTATAATTTTTACCTTATTTTTAAAGAAGCCATCAACAATGCTGCCAAATATTCGCAGGCAAAAAACATATGGATAAAAATTTGCCGTAAGAACCAACAACTTCATCTTGAGATCAAAGATGATGGGATAGGATTTGATAAAGAAGCTGTGAAAGGTAGCGGCAACGGACTTTTTAACATGGAAAAACGAGTAGAAGAGCTGGACGGTAGCATGACAGTGCAATCAGCGCCCAATCAGGGCACGACCATCGAACTCACTTTGCCACTTTCTACGCCTTTGGTATTTACAGAAAGAGCGTTTTTTGAGGTGGGATAGGACCTTACATAAAGCAGTTCAATGTAAGTTTCTTAAAGAAGAATCATTGGCCTGAAGGAGTTATTATTTGTTGTATTGGGGAGAAAACAGTAGGTTGCGCTCTAGAAATGTATAAAAAATATGCCATGACCTCGCTTTCGGCCGTTATTATTAC
>JAIXPV010000705.1 GCA_027486105.1 Runella sp.
GTTCATCATTTTTCTGTTTACATACTTTTGATGCCGTCACTTATTTTTTGGAAAAACTGGAACCCTAGTCAACGTTTTCTATACATTACCTCGCTGGGTCTGCTTACTATGGGTCTGATGGCCTTGTTATTTTTTCATTACAGAGGCCTTGAAAATACCGTTCGGTGGGAGATTTTGAGCGAATTGGACGAGGTGCCAGTGCAGTTAGATAGTTTAGAATTGGCAACGGGCGGCGTTCAGCTTGATACCAATCGTCAATCCGCAATCAACAAACCGCAGTCAAAAATCCTCCTCCCCGGCAAAGCCTATCTGTTGAAAGAACAATTTGTGCCCGTTCAGACCGACCTTCCCGCTTGGTTGGTTTGGGGCTATTGGGGCGTCGTACTGGCGGGCGTCGTGTTGCTTTTGAGTGCCGTTACGGTGCTTTCTCGTCGGTGGTACATTGGTGCAATGATGATTTTTATCGGCTTGTTGGCGGGTTTGCATTTGGAGATACTACAGCTTTTCGGTTCTGAAAAAGCGCTGGGCTTCGGCATTGCAGCGGTTTTGCTCGGCGGCGTCAGCTATTATCTACACGCTTTCCGCGACGATGTTACGATTGAGCGCCGGATATTTATCTTTACAGCGCTGAGCATTGCGCTGGCGGTATTCTTTTCTTTTTTTTCCAAAACACCATTTACCGCGTTCACCATTGCGTCTTATTCTTTGGTACCGTTATTGATCATCGCCGTTGTTTTTATTGGCTGGTTGTCTATCGAAATCATCGCTGGTTTTGTATACGTTGTAACCCATCCACGCACGGGATTCGGAAAAAGTAGCTTACCCAACTTTTTGTTTATCAGTGGTCTGTATCTTTTCAGTGTTTTGCTTTTATACTTCAAAATCACGCGACAGACCGAAACTAACTTCCTTTACCTTAGTCCTTTTGTGCTGTTTTGCATCAGCGTTTTGCTAGGTATTTGGAGCCTTGCCAAACGAACCGAAACCGCCCTACCTTTCCGAGAAGCTGCCGTTTGGCTATATGCGGGGCTAGGATTAGTCACCACGGGCGTCATGGCATTTGTGTTGTTTACCGACAACAATCCGCTGATTGAAGTATTTGAAGACGCCATTATTTATTCCCAACTGGCGATGGGGACGGTGTTTGTGGGCTATATCGGGCTAAATTTTTGGCCTTTGTTCAAACAGAGCAAGGCCGTCTATAAAGTCATGTATAAGCCTATGCGTATTATGCAGTCGCAAGTTTGGCTGATTGGCGTGATGGGCGTGGTACTACTCATATCTCTCAATCGTTTCCACAGCATTGACCAAGCCCGGGCGGGGCATTACAACGCCTTGGGAGATTTGCACACCGCCACCCAAGAATACCTACTTGCGGAGCAATACTATCAGCTAGCGCTTGATTTGGATTTTCAAAATCATAAGTCTGGGTTTTCGCTGGCGTCGCTGGCGTTGCGTCAGGGCGACCGTCTCAGTGCGGGGGCGTACTATCAACAAGCGTTACACAAAGACCCCACCCCCCAAGCGTACGCTGGGCTGAGTCAGTCGCTGTTGAACGAAAATCTGTTTTTTGATGCTGTTTTTAACCTACGAAAAGGTCTGCAAACCTTCGCCCACAGCGGCGAGTTGCACAATAATTTGGGCTATCTCTACACCCGTACTGCCATTGCAGATTCGGCCTATTATTATTTTGAACTAGCTCGGCAGCACGCGAAGACTACCGCCGTGGCCGAAACAAACCTATTGGCATTTTGGGGAAAAGCCTTGGCGGCCGTTGATTCTGCAAACTCTTTATCGGCCCTTGGACTTACCAAAGCTGATTTTGGGGAAACCAATCTTTTGCACAGCGTCAAAACGTCACTTTCTCACGAAGCCAACCGTATTGCGTTGGCCCAATTGGTGGTTGAAAAAACAAAGGTTGAAAAAATAAAACTCGCCCTTGCGAGCGATTCGGCCCTGAGCGTCAATAATTTTGCGTACCTGTACAACACCAATCAATACGAACAAGACACTAGCCTCGCTCCTCTTTTCAGAAAATTAATCAATACGGGCAACAACGGCAATTTTTACAATGAGTTGCAGGTAGCCTACGCCTACTCAGAATACAATCGCGATAAAATTGCGGCTTTCGACATCCTAGCCGCCCAAACCGTGGCAGACACCTCCAAAAAAGTGGCCTTGGCCCGCCAAACGCTTCAATTTTGGTTATTGAGAGAACGAACCGAAGAAGCCACTGCTGCCAATCAGGTAGAAAAGTTAACGACCGAAGCCGACTTTCTGTCGGCCCTCCGAAAACATCCGTTCAGCTTACCAGTTTTGCAAAAAGCCACCGTTTTTTTCAATCAACGAAACCAACCCAAAACCGCCTACCAATTCATTTTAAATGCGCTTAGATTTCGACGTGATTCTCCCGAATTGGTGAAAACATATATTCTTCAGTGCCTTCATTTACGCCTGACCGACTTCGCTGAAGAGGGGCTTCGTGATCTGTTTGCGCTTACTTCATTTACCGATTATCAATCATTTTTGAAAATCTATCAGTCCCAACGCGCACTCATCGAAAAAGAACGAGGAAGTTTTCAATGAAAATTGTACTTTTACCCATTCATTTTGCCCTATAAACGCTTTCAAATTTAAATAGCCCACTCTTTATGTGGAAAGTACTGGCCACTGGCTTAGGTGTTTTAGCTGTATTATTCAGTTGTGTATTTGCTTACTTTTATTTTAAATACTTGCGTTATGAAGAGGATTTTGTAGCTGAATTTTTGCTTAAAAACCCTAAAAAGTGCGCAGTTTTTTGGGTACGCAATGACTCATTATTGGTTGGGCATCGGTCAGACACCCTGATGCCATTAGCGAGCACCGCCAAAACCATCGTTGCAGTTGAGTTTGCTCAACAGTCTGCCGAAGGGAAAATTAATCTTACTGAACGGGTTCCGTTGAGCGAGGTGGCCCGGTTTTATATTCCCGACACTGACGGTGGGGCGCACCAAGCTTGGTTAGAAAGTTTGAAAACCCAAAATTCAACCGACAACAATACGGTGTCGTTGATGGACGTGGCCAAAGGAATGATGCAATTTAGTAGCAATGCCAACACTGAGTTTTTGATGTGGAAATTGGGGTTAAACAATATCAATGCTAACCTCCCAAAACTAGGGCTTGTTAAGCACCAACCATTGTATCCGTTTGTGTCGGCACTGTACGTGTGTTCGGACGAGCACTCCGCCACGGGACTAAAAAAAATGCCCCTGTCGCTGTACCTCCAACGTACCAATAAGTACTTTGAATTGCTAAAGATAGACACCACGGTCAAAGCAAAGTTCAACATAGCCAATGTTCCGCTGCCAGTGCAGCGCATTTGGTCAGATCGACTTCCTGGCTCAACCGTTCGGGAATACGCAGGATTGATGAAGAAGATAAACAGTCGGACCTATTTTAGCCAAAGTGTCCAAATGGTTTTGGATACGTTGATGGAATGGCCCATGCGACTAAATCCTGACAACAAAAAGAATTTTGTCCATTTTGGAGCCAAAGGCGGCTCTACGGCATTTGTGCTCAATTATGCCTTATATGCCACAGACAAACAAGGAAATAAAACCGAGATGGTAATTTTCACCAACAATCTCGGAGTTTTTGAGCAAACCCTTTTGCAAGCTGAATTTCAGGTTTTTATCCAAAGAGTATTGACCAACGACTCCAACAGCAAAGGTATACTGTCTATATTGAAAAAACTTAATTAAAACGCCTTCATCATTCATATTTATATAGGGTTATTGCATGAAGGACTAAGTTAGCATCTTTGACAAATGGATGTAGCCGAATTATTTTTTGAGATTGATGATCCCCGCCAAGAAGGGA
>JAIXPV010000222.1 GCA_027486105.1 Runella sp.
CAACCGCAAAATGCTCTTCTCCAAGGTAGTACCGCGCACAATCGAATCATCCACGACCACGATCGTATCCACGCCTTTTCTGACTACCTCGTAGGTCATGTCGTACACGTGCGACACCATTTCGTCACGGGCGGCATCGCTTGTGATAAAGGTACGCTGCTTGACATCTTTAGAAACGAGTTTTTCGATTCGGGGGCGGAACGACAGCACTTTGTCCAACTCTTCGGGCGACAGATTTCCGTCCAGAATGGCTTTTTTACGCTGCTTGGCTAAATATTCTTCAAGTCCTTCCACCAATCCAAAAAACGCCGTTTCGGCCGTATTGGGGATGTAAGAGAAAACCGTATTTTCGAGATCGTAATCTATTTCTTCCAGAATCTGCGGAATCAA
This sequence comes from Runella sp., assembly GCA_027486105.1. Classification (GTDB taxonomy): domain Bacteria; phylum Bacteroidota; class Bacteroidia; order Cytophagales; family Spirosomataceae; genus Runella. Next base: position 391 of record JAIXPV010000222.1, read on the forward strand.
CAACTTGCCCAATTGCTTGCGCTCGTGGTAAATATCGGGATCAGAAGCCCGGGAAAAATAAATCCGCTCAAAACTACACGAACGTTTCTCAAGCGGCTTCAGAATTTGGTGTTGGTCATACTCACCGTATTTGTCAATAATCAACGCATGACCTGGCGTTATCTCCTTAATATCTGCGTAATTGGCATCAAAAGCGGCCTTGATGGCGGGTTTTTCAGAAGCTACCACCACCACTTCATCGTCGGCATAGTAATACGCCGGACGAATGCCCGAAGGGTCGCGCACTACGAAAGCCTGCCCTGAGCCGGTCATACCGCACATGGCAAAACCACCGTCAAAATCGCGGCACGAGCGGTGCAATACACGCACCATGTCCATGTTGTCTTCGATAACGTCAGAAAGGTCGGGGTTTTCGTAAATGCCTTTGAAGCGGTCAAAAACGCGCTGGTTTTCTTCATCCAAAAAGTGCCCGATCTTTTCCATGACCGTAACGGTATCCACGCGGTCTTTGGGGTGCTGACCCAACGAAACGAGCTTATCAAAAAGCGAGTCTACGTTGGTCATGTTGAAGTTTCCAGCCACCACTAGGTTTCTGCTTCGCCAGTTATTTTGGCGTAGCATCGGGTGGCAGTTTTCGATTTCGTTGGCGCCGTGGGTACCGTAGCGCAGGTGGCCCAGCCAGACTTCGCCCGTAAATGCTACGTTTTCCTGCAACCAACTGGCATCGTAACGGAGGTCTTTTTGGTCCCCTTTGAGTTCTTTAAAGGCTTTCTTGAATTTCTTCTGTACCTTCTTAAAAATCTCTGCTACGGGTTGGGGGTCTACCGAACGGTAACGGCTAATGTAGCGGCTACCTGGCGAAACTTCGAGTTTGATGTTAGCTACACCGGCACCATCTTGGCCTCGGTTTACCTGTTTTTCCATCAATGTATGAAGCTTATAAACCGCGTAGAGGGGTGTGCCGTATTTATCAATATAGTATTGAAACGGCTTTCGGAGTCGAATGAGGGCAATACCACATTCGTGTTTTATGACGTCGCTCATCAGGGAGTGTGAAGTGTGTGACGATTTGTTAACACAAAGTTAAGAAATCGGATTCCAAAACACTATGTTAAATTTTAAGACAATTAAAATATTATACCATAATACTTTAATTATCAGCACAATATATACCTTTTAAACTTATTTAAAAATTTAAAAAACTTTTAGAAACTTTCATCTGGCTCCACAAAGTGTTTTTGATTTTTGGATAAGTTATGAATACTCCAATCAATGTCTCGCTTGAAGGCTTTGGCCCGGACTGGGCAATCTGCCAAGCGACAATATTTACAACATTCTGGCAAACAGGGATCAACGTGAACAAAAAACTCTACGTACCCTCCCGCGTCTTTTTCCAGTGCTTCCTCAAATTCATGTACCGCCTCGTGTACCTGACGCAAATCCCAATAGTAAGGCAAGGTCAAATGACAATCAATGTGCAGGTCAGAGCCGTATTTTTGAATGCGCATGTTATGAACATCAATCCAGTAATCACGCTTGTGATTTTTGAGGATATGGACGATGCTTTCCATCAGCTCGGGGTCAGTTTGATCCATTAAAGCCGCCGCCGAACCCCGAATAAGCATAAAACCATTGTAAAATATAACCAACGACAACACCAACGATGCCGCGCTGTCGATCCACTGCAAACCCGTCAATATCAAGAGCCCTAACCCAATCAAAATAAGCACGCTGCTCAGGCTGTCGGTCATGAGGTGTTTACCATCGGCAATGAGCGCTTCTGAACGAGTACGTTTACCTACTTTTTGGAGATAATACCCCACAACTCCGTTGAGAACAACGGTCAGTAAAATCAACCAAAGTCCCCAATCTAGATGCTGAATAGGTTGGGGATGCAACAGGTGCTGAACGGCTTCAATGGCAATCCAAACCCCCGCAATGATAATAAGCGCGCCTTCAAAACCCGACGAAAAATACTCAATCTTGCCGTGGCCGTAAGGGTGGTCTTTATCTTTGGGTTGAGATGAAAGATAAATACTATAGAAGGCAAAACTACTTGCAATGACGTTGATAATCGACTCAAGCGCATCACTTAAGATGGCATTGGAACGCGTTAAATAATAGGCTGTAAACTTGATTGCCATCAGAATTATACTCAAACTAAGCGAGACGATAATCCAACGGAATTTAGAATTTTGGCTAACTTGCACGACTTTTTTAGGGAAATTTGGGTCCAAAGTTACGAGTTTACCCCCAGAACATTACATTAATTCTAACCATTTCAAGAAAACGTCGTTTTTCTTCATTCAACAAACTTTATTAGAAATACAGCCCGTTATGTCACTACCTTTTGAAACAGAAAACCCGTGGAAAACCCTGACTTCCAGCGTGGTGTACGACAATAAATGGATACAAGTACGGCACGAAGAAGTGCTCAATCCGAGCGGTGGCCCGGGCATTTATGGTGTGGTACACTATAAAAATAAAGCCATTGGGGTCATTCCCATCGACGATGAGGGGTTTACGTATTTGGTAGGCCAGTACCGCTATCCATTGGAAGAATATTCATGGGAAATTCCCGAAGGCGGGGGCCCGATGGACGAAGACCCAATTGAAGGAGCCAAACGCGAGCTCTTGGAGGAAACAGGCCTGATTGCCAGCCAATGGACAAAGATTGCGCGGGTTCACCTGTCAAATTCGGTCGGTGACGAAGAAGGTTTTTTATACATTGCCGAACAACTCACCCAAGCCCAACAACAGCCCGAAGATACCGAGCAACTTCATGTAGCCAGAATTCCGTTAAAAGAAGCCATCGAAATGGTTATGCGTTCAGAAATTACGGATTCATTGAGCGTGA
>JAIXPV010000044.1 GCA_027486105.1 Runella sp.
AGAGCGCTGCCAAGCAGTAGAAACCTATCTGATCAAAAAAGGAATTGAACGCACCCGTATTCAAAGCAAAGGGCGCGGAAGCCTTGACCCCATTGCCCCCAATACCTCGGAAGAAAACAGAAAAAAGAACCGTCGGGTGGAGTTGGTGGTGTTATGATGGAAGGGTTTTGCGTAATTTTGCCCGATGCATCTGTACCTCCATATCCCTTTTTGTAAGCAAGCCTGTCACTATTGTGACTTTCATTTCAGCACCAATCTGAAATTTAAAGTAGATTTGGTCGCGGCGATTTGCCGTGAGTTGGAGCTTCAAAAAGATTATTTACCAACGCGAGAGCTTGAAACCATCTACTTCGGTGGTGGAACGCCTTCGTTGTTGACTGAAACAGAATTAGGGCAAATTTTTGAAACCATTCACCAAATTTACCACGTAAATCCGTCGGCCGAAATTACCTTGGAGGCGAATCCAGATGACTTAACTTCCCAAAAACTTCTTTCGTTACGGCCTTTCATTAATCGTCTCAGTATCGGGCTGCAATCGTTTCATGAACCCTACCTACGGTTTATGAATCGGGCGCACAATGCCGTCGAATCAGAAGCCTCAGTAAAACGGGCTCAGGACCATGGCTTTAGCAATCTGACCATTGATTTGATGTACGGGATGAGTGAAACACAATTAGGAATAGAGTATTTACCGACAGCTTCCGATGAACAACTCTGGCAGAGAGATTTGGAAATGGCCGTTGCCTTAAATACCCCCCATATTTCGGCCTATAACCTGACCATTGAGCCCAAAACAGCTTTGGGAAATTGGCTCAAAAAAGGGAAAATAAATCCCGTGGATGAGGAGCTATCGGCACGTCATTTTGAGCAAATGATGACATACCTTAGTTCAAATGCGTATGAGCAGTATGAAATCTCCAATTTTGCCCGCGAAGGCGGGTACGCTCGTCACAATAGTAGCTACTGGAAACGCAGGTCTTATTTGGGCATCGGTCCAAGTGCACATTCGTTTAATGGCACTTCGAGGCATTACAACGTTGCCAATAACGCTCTCTATATTCAGTCACTTAAAGCAGGGAATCTGCTTTTTGAAACAGAAATTTTGAGCCCTTTTGATCAAGTAAACGATTATATTCTCACTAGTCTACGAACGATTTGGGGGTGTGATTTAGGAATTATCCAACAACTAGCGGGAATTGATTTGAAGGCAATACAAAAAAAATATCTGACGGCGTTTAAAGATAATGGGTGGGTGTTGATTGAAAATAACGTTTTGTTTCTTACACCAAAAGGCAAATTATTTGCCGACCGCATCGCGTCAGATTTATTTGTTATCTGAGGGATTTTTCCAGATGTATAATTTTTGTGTCACTTAATTTTTGAATCATCTCTTTAAATTTTTAATATCCCAACAAAGACATTATATGGCTGCTAATCGTATTCGTCCTGCTACTGCCACTGCACCGAAATCAAAGCCTGCTTCTGCTGGGTGGCGTTCGTTCATTTTACGAATTTTACTCAAAACGATACTTTATTTTGTGATTGGTTCGGTGATATGGGTAACGGTTTTGAAGTTTATCCCCGTTTGGGTTACGCCATTAATGATTGCCCGAAAAATGGAGGCCATTTCAGAAGGGCGTAGTAGTAAAATTTATTCGGATTGGACACCCATGAGCGAGATGTCCAAAGAGGCGCCGCTGTCGGTGGTAGCTTCGGAAGATCAATTATTTCCTGAACATTGGGGATTTGACTTTAAATCAATGGGAAATGCCTTCAAACACAATCTCCGAGGGAAAAAAATCAGGGGGGCCAGCACTATTTCTCAGCAGGTGGCCAAAAACGTATTTCTCTGGCAGGGACGTAGCTATATACGAAAAGGGCTGGAAGCTTACTTCACGGTCTTGATAGAAATAATATGGGGGAAAGAACGCATTTTGGAGGTATACTTAAACGTAGCTGAAACAGGTAATATGACTTTTGGGTATGCAGCTGCGGCGCAACATTTTTTCTACAAACCAGCCTCCTCTTTAACCCGTAACGAAGCAGCAAGGATTGCGGCGGTGCTACCGAGCCCCCTTCGGTTTTCGGTCAAAAATCCTTCCAACTATGTTCAACGACGTACTGCCCAAATAGCACGACAAATGCGGATGCTAGGTCGCGACTATATCCTTAATCTATAAAATTTTAAGTATTTTTGCGTATCTGTTGGAGAATAAATAAAAACCATATTATTTAGACAAGGTATGCAAATCGTAGTGGACTTAGTTTGCCTAAAATTGGCATAATAATTGCCTTAAAATTTTAAAATTACCCTACTTATCCTAAAAATTCTTGGATTTATCTAACAGTAAAGCCAAAAAATGAAATTTATACCTATGAGATAAATCATGGCGTATAATTAGGGAATCAAATAGTAGGGCATATGAAATTAAACGATTTTTGCTTTTTTATTTTGATAACAGTGTTAAGTGGGTTGTGGCTTGGTAACAAGGCTACCGCACAGATTGTACCTTGTGCCGTAGCCGACCCACCCCGCGACAGTATCATCGCTCTGGAAAAAAGGCTTTTGAAATTAAAAGGGCAATTCGTTAAAAATGCCCGGACTTCGGGCTTAACGGCGGTTCAGTACATTCCCATCAAAGCGCATATTCTTCGTAAAAGTGATGGAACGGGAGGGCTCAGCTTGGCGGATTTAAACACTGCATTGGTACAGATTAACCGCTATTTTCAGAATGTAGGCTCGGGCCTGCAATTGTATTTTTGCGGTTTTCCCACTATAATCAATAATACTGCTTACTACGACTACAACAACACGGACGAACAGGCATTGTGCAATGCCAATAATGTTTCGAATGCCATCAATGTTTATTTTCCCCACAGTATTCGAGTGGGCTCACAGACGGTTTCGGGCTATGCTTATTTTCCAAGCACATTAAGTATTTCAAACACTATCTTCGTTCAGGCGCAAGCTGCAACAGATAATCGTACGTTGGCGCATGAACTGGGGCATTATTTTAATTTACTGCACACATTTCAAAATAGTAATAATACAAATAATGCAGAGTGGGAATATGTAACACGAAATACAATGCAGGGGGCAAATTGTGCACTCAAGGGAGATTTATTGTGCGATACGCCCGCCGATCCTTACGGACGGGATTCGGTCACCATCCAAGGCTGTACTTATACTGGAACCGCGCGCGACCCCCAGGGTCAATTATACGTCCCATCATTATCAAATATCATGTCTTATTATCCGTTGAGTTGCGGGAGCGATTTTACTCCAGATCAATACACACGAATGTTCGACGGCTTTCTGCTACGTACCGACCCCTCCAATCAATATAATTATTCCTGTGGGCCTACCATAACTGGAAGTAATGTGCCAGGAAATTTGACGGGAATGTTGTTGGCTTCAGGGCTTTCTTTGAATTTTGTCGATAATTCTTCCAATGAATTGGGCTTCATCATTGAGCGCTCTAGCATTTCAGCATCAGAGGGTTTTGTGCCGATTGGGGGCTTGCCTCCTAACACAACTACTTTTATAGACCAAACCATTACTGCATACACAACTTACCATTATCGTGTCAAAGCCTCTAATTCTTCTACGGATTATAGTGCGGTGTTTACCATTTCAACGGCCCTCAATTACTGTACCCCTACGTATACCTACGCTTGTAGCACTGCGCCAGTTATTATAGACGAATTTGTGTTGAAGCAAGCAGCAACAACCATTATTAATAACAAAGACTCAAATTGTGCCCCTGCCAATTATGGAGATTATACGAATACTCCTTATCCAGTAATGGCTGGGAATACGTATACTTTTACTATTGCTGCAGTAGCACAGGGTGGGGGGAGTTATTATGACCAGCATGTGTCTGTGTGGGCAGATTTTGACCAAGATGGTTATTTTGAATTAAACGAAAGGGTGTATCGAAGTGATAGTTTAGTATCGATGCCTCGTATGAATCCTACGGCATCAGGGTCTTTTTTGATACCTAGCTCCGTTCAAGGATTAGTAAGGGTTCGGGTTCGTTCGGGTTATAATTTTGGAGAGAGTAGTGCTGTCACAAATCCATGTGGCCTACTTGCTTTTGGTGAAACCGAAGATTATATGGTGCAGGTAACATCTATCTCTCCTGCAACAATCACTAATACTACAGTTTCTCCAAGCCCCATATGTGCTGGGGGTACAATCAATGTCGGATTTACGGCGGTTAATTTTTCATCGACTTCCTATGCCGTACAACTTTCCGATGATACTGGAAATAATTTTATTACGCTTCCTACTACTGGTACGGGAAGTCCGCTAATCGCTGAGATACCCGTAAATATAACTTCTGGGACGGGTTACAAGGTGAGGGTTATTTCCAATTCTCCAAGCGTGACGGGGTCTACAAGTAGCGCTTTTACCATCAATGCGTTGCCCACTTCCCCTGAAGCAGTCACGCCGATAAGTTACTGTCAGGGCCAACCTGCCTCTGCTTTAAGCGCAGTTGGCACCAATCTAAAATGGTATTTGACTTCTGTTGGGGGTGAAGGAAGCGGCACAGCCCCCGCGCCCTCCACGGTTAGCAGTGGGACGATAAATTATTGGATATCGCAAACTGTCAACAACTGCGAAAGCACTCGCACTAAGATAGACGTGGTGGTGGCACCCACGCCCGTTGCACCAGGGGTTACCACGCCTATAGCCTATACACAAGGCCAAATAGCGGCTCCATTAAGTGCTGTGGGAACGAATTTAAAATGGTATTTGAGTTCTTCTGGGGGTATTGGAAGTATAATTACGCCAATTCCTTCAACTGTTGATGTTGGAACGACTGACTATTATGTCTCTCAAACGGAGAACAATTGTGAAAGTAGTCGGGCTGCGATTCGGGTCAATGTCATTTCTGCGACGGCCGTTTGTTTAAATATCACGTTGTTTCTGGAAGGCCCTTATATTGGAAATCAAGCCATGACAACTAAGCTAAATCAGCAAGGGCTGCTACCTGGGCAGGTACCCATAAGTTCGTTAGGCATTCCAACTCCTCCTGGGCAGCCGTATACAGGAACGCCGTGGAATTATTCTGGTTCGGAGACAGTTACTTCTTATCCTCCTAATGCCATCGATTGGATTTTGATTTCATTGCGTACTGTTGCTCAAGACCCTCTCACAACCGTTTTTCGGACCGCTGCTTTGTTGCTTTCCAATGGAAATGTTTCATGGGTAGGCGCTTGCCCTGTGTTGCCTATAAATCAATCGTATTTTGTTGTAGTTGAGCACCGTAACCATATAGGGGCTATTTCTCATCAAGCAGTGCCAGTCGTTAATTACAGCATTAACTATAACTTTTCAACGCAGCAATCCTATATTCCCGTTGGTTCGCCTGCCAATGGCCAAAAGCAATTTTCGGCAGGATTTTTCGCGCTGTATGCAGCTGACTGTACCAAAGATTCAATTTCCCAAATTGACGCAAACGATACCAGTAAATGGAGAGCAGATAATGGAAAAGTAGGCCGTTATTTAACAACCGATTTTAATATGGATGGCACTCCCGATGCTAATGATAATACGCTATGGCGTTTAAATAATGGCCGATTTTCGGGGGGCAATTTCTATTAATGGCACGTTTATTGCACGCTATTACCAAGTGATACGTGTAATTTATTCACGACAAAATAATAAAGAGAATAAACGTACATAATCACATCATAGAGTCTTGCTGAAATTAAATAGTTATAAACAAATATTGTTATGAAAAGTCCAATCATTGGTCGTGGGCTAATTTTTGTTGGGATAGTACTCTTTTACGTAACGGGAGCGTTTGCTCAGACAAGTTTTAAGTTGCGACTTGTCCCCAAAGTAATCGCTTGCGATAGTGCCATTGTCAGCGTCGAAATTCAGGCTCCCGACAGTGCATTCGTAATGGGAAATGCCAATTTGAGAATTATCTATAAAAGTGCCCAGCTCGGCAGCCCGTCTATTAAAAGTCGAAATAACTTTACCTCAGGAGATTATTTTAGTATAACCTCATTGACGGATGTAGGGGTAGACACCTCTGTGTTTACCCTGAATATTTTGTACAGGGGAGAACAAGGGAATGGGACTACCGTGGGGGCTTCTTGGATTTCAGTCGCTGATGTCAAATTTGCATTGCTAGGCACCAATGCATCTAAATGCTATGACTTGTTTTTTCTGCCAAAAGGTGCGTCAAGTTCACTGCCCAACACCATAATAACCCGTGCTTATGCCTCTCCAACGGTAGAAGATCCAGGTCGGACGCTAACCGAAGAAATAAACGGAACATTTACCAACATTACGAATCAATGTTCGCTTCCCGTAGTGGCAATTGCAGGAGATACCACCATCAATGCAGGTGGAGTGGCGATTCTGACGCTCTCGTCACAAAATAGTGTCTTTCCTGCTAGCGTTACAATTACGGGGCAAGCACCCGTTCAATTAACTCAGGCAGAGCCCGTCAAAACGGTGTCGGTATCACCAGCTACCGATACCATCTATCAAATTTTGACAGTGACAGGCAGTTGTGGTTCTGGGTCGGCGGCGGCTGGAAAAAGTCAAGTGGAGGTGTCAGTATTGGAAATAACACCTCCTGAGTGCCCTCCTGCTAAGTGTATCCCGTTGACCCTGAGGATAATTAAATAAAAGATTTACGAACGAAAAATATCCATCAAAAAAGTGGCGGCTCTCATGGGCAGCCACTTTTCGTTTTGTACCATTAGTTCCACTTCGTGAAGTTGTTGGGTGATTTCTTTATGGCTGTAAAATTGTTCTTCCAACGTCTGACGGATGAGGCTGTGCATCCACTCCAGATTTTGTTGTCGGCGGTTTTTAATGTGGAATCCAGAGGCTTTGGATTGTGAATCAAATTGAAGAATTTGATTCCATATTTCGTATAGACCTTGCTTTTCCAGTGCCGAACAGGTCAGCACAGGCGGGAACCAGCCATTTTCATTGGGAGGAAATAAATGAAATGCATTTTGGTATTCGACCACTGCTCGTTGGGCAGCAGCTTGGTTATTGCCGTCGGCTTTAGTAATTACCACGGCATCGGCCATTTCCATAATTCCCTTCTTGAGGCCTTGGAGTTCATCCCCTGCTCCTGCAAGCATCAATAAAAGGAAGAAATCAACCATACCTTTTACGACGGTTTCGGATTGCCCTACTCCCACGGTTTCAACTAGTATAATGTCAAATCCTGCCGCTTCACAAAGCAACAGGGTTTCGCGGGTTTTGTTAGCTACGCCGCCCAATGAGCCGCCTGAAGGTGAA
>JAIXPV010000397.1 GCA_027486105.1 Runella sp.
AGCTGGATATCAGCGTATTAAAAATAACCTTACCACAAAAAAGCAGCGAACATGTTCGCTGCTTTTTTGTGGTAGTCCACCTTGGTTTCTGATAACTCAGGCAATTTCAACCGAATTTTTACGCAAATGCTTTGGCAAACGACGCGCCGCCAATGGATGCTCCGACAGACTTTCGTGTAAATCTAATCCTCGCAGAGTAAGCGAACCACCCTTTGATTCAAAATCACGGCGGAAGTTGTTGAGGTTATCAGCAACGGTATGGTCTACATACGCAGCTTTTGAAAAATCAATCACCAACGAACTACCCGCAGGGACTTTCATCAGTAAGCTTTTCAATTTTAAGTAATTGGCAAAAACCGCCGCGTTGTTTACATTCAATTGATACACGCCTAGTTCTTTTTCCTGAAGCTCAAAACGTGATTTAACAATGTCGCTCAGTTTAACCCCAAAAGCTATTTGAATGATAAATTTGGTCAGGATACCCGCCGCAATACCAATCAACAAATCGGTAGCGATGGTGGTAACAATGGTAATCAGAAATATAGTAAGTTGCTCTTTACCAATGTGATAAATATGCGTAAATTCTTTGGGAGAGGCCAAGCGGAAGCCTACAAAGATGAGCATAGCCGCCAACGAAGCCACTGGCACCATTTTGATAAGGGGTACCATCATTACGACAAACAAAAGCAGAAAAATACCGTGAAAAAAATTGGCCCAGCGGCTTTTGGCACCGTTGTTTATGTTTGCCGAACTACGTGCCACTTCCGAAATCATCGGTAAACCTCCCAATAAACCCGCAATTGTATTTCCAATTCCTACCGCAGTAAGATCTTTACTTAAATCTGATTTGCGTTTTTCGGGGTCAATCAAATCAATGGCCCTCCCCGTCAACAATGATTCAAGGCTTCCGATAAGCACAAACATCAAAAGGTATTTAAAGAAAATCGGAAGTAGTTCGGGCGTAGTAAGTGCTCCGAAATTAACGTTCAAATTGAATGAGAAGTCGCCGGGAGTTACCAGTGGCTTAAAATTTTTGTAGGTAGGTTCGGTCAGGTGAAAATATTGTCCTAAAAGCACGCCCACAATCAATACAATAAGAGCTGGTGGCACTTTTTTCAAAGCCTTGATATTCAGGTATTGCCACCCAAACAAAATGACCAAATTGATGGCACCAATAATGGCGATGTGGTATTCCATGTGCATCAGGCTATGAGGCACCATTTCGAGCAACTCAATCGGCTCTTTTCCTTTCATTTCTGAGGGCGGGATACCTACGGCCAAGTGCAATTGCTTCGACATAATAATAATCCCGATGGCCGCCAACATACCATGAACAGCCGAAAGAGGAAAGAAATCGGCGAGTTTGGCTACTTTCAACACGCCTAAAAGAATTTGAATTAAGCCCGCCACCACAATCACCCCCAACGCCAGTTTCCAGCCTAAATCCATATCGCCTTTGCCGAGTTCGTCTACGGCGCCCGCTACAATAACAATCAAACCAGCCGCTGGCCCTTTGATGGTCAATTCGGAACCCGCAAAGAACGCAACAACAATACCGCCAATAACGGCAGTCATAACGCCCATAATAGGTGGAAAATTACTGGCCCCCGCAATTCCTAAACACAGCGGTAAGGCAATCAACGACACTAAAAAACCGGACAATAAATCTTTGCTCCAATAGGATTGTAAACTGTCAAAAATGCTTTCTTTTGATTTCATGATGCAGAGTGCTTGATTTTAACACCACAAAACTCCTATTCTGGCATTAAACGGGTATTAAGGGCAGATTAAAAGGCGATTAAAAGAAACTTATCACTATTTTAGCCACCCCAAAACAATCCAAAAAAACGTTTTGATAGTACCTTTTTCTTTCATTACTAACCACAAATGAATTCCTCTGTCTCCCTTTCGACGCTTCTTGACTCGCTCCAACAGCAAGGTACCGCCCGCGTAGGAATGTTTTGTAATCAAACCGCTTTTGTATTTGAAAAAAGAAAATATCTCCTCGAACTGTTGAGTGAGTCAAAGGCTTTAAAAACGGTGTTCTTACCCGAACATGGCCTTTTTTCGGAACTTCAGGATCAGGAACCCGTCGAAGCCGTGGAAGCCTACCGCGCCATGGCAGAGAAAGTAGAGTTCATTTCATTGTACGGCCAAAGCGAAGAGAGTGTTCGTATACCGGCGCAGGCATTAACATCGCTCACGGATATTGTGGTAGATATTCAGGATGTGGGCTGTCGGTATTTTACATACACCACTTCGTTGGCTTATTTGATTTCAACCCTGGCCACTATGCCCACGCCGCCCCGGTTGTGGGTCGTTGACCGAGCCAATCCTGCGGGACGGCAGGTGGAAGGTTCGGCACTTCCTGTTCAGTTCAATTCGTTTATCGGTCATCAGGGACTACCGCATCGGCACGGCCTGTCAATGGGAGAATTAGCGATTTGGTTGAAGCGATTTTATCAGGGTACTTTCGAGTTAAGTCTTGTGTCGCCAACATCAGAAGATTTTTTCTTTCAAATTTTCCCTTCTCCCAATTTCCCTTCTTTACAAACAGCTCAATTGTACAGCGGACAATGTCTCTTTGAAGCCACCAACCTCAGCAACTTGCATGTGCCAACAGGCAGCCCGGGCGGTTTGGCTTTGTTTGAAGATTTCTTTGACCGCATGGACCGTTACGACGAAACTCGCAACTTCCCCGCCGTCAAAGGCCCCAGCTACCT
>JAIXPV010000608.1 GCA_027486105.1 Runella sp.
AATGCTAAGATCAAGGCATTTCGATCATCTTCCCGAGGTGTCAGGGATATTCCATTCTTCTTATTTAGATTGACGAAATTATATGCTTAGCTTCCCCAAGAATTCAGCTTGAGCCCTTTTTTGGTACTAGATTTTTTTATCCTTTTCAGTTGAAAAAATATGCTTTATGAAAGGCATTTTCCCAATCCGTTTATTTGATATTCCAATCCGTTCATCTTCCTGCCTGTTTTTCTGAATTGGCCTAAATATTGATTTCTGAGAAATAACAACGAACTGAAATTTTGGTGTCGTTCTTATAATTTTTTCTTAATCAACTTCAGTTATCTATGGTCACGTTTTACAAAAACTCGCGCTTTGCTGTCATGCTAGCAGGGCTGCTGCTTTCACAACCGTGTTTGCTCAACAGCAAACTCTCGAAAACAACCAAATCTGTATGGACCTGGTCGTGGGGCGTTTATCAATGCGGGCAATACTGGTTTGTGCCTTCTTTGTACGGCTGCCGATGGTGCCAACATCATTGATGGCAACTTAACCAACTTTGCTACCTTAACCACAGGCATCAGCCTGATAGGTTCAGGGTCGGCGGTTTCGGTAAAAGATTCTCTCCAGTATTATCCTGCTGGTAATACGGTTGGGTTTGTGGTGGGAAGCAACGCTACCCTTTTGGATGTAAATATCCTCAACAACATCCAAATCAGAACCTACCGCAACGGAACCCTCGTGCAAACAGCTACTTTTAACAGCGGTGCTGGGCTTTTGAAGGCAACGGCCCTTGGAGTAGGCACTGGTAAGCAAATCTTGAGCTTCACTACCACGAGTGATTTTGATGAAGTGCAACTTTTTGCTGCTAGTGGTTTCTTAGGTTTGCTTTCTTCTTTGGATGTATACTACGCATTTGAAGGACCTGCTTCTTGTCCACTAGACTGCGTCAATGCCTTGGTAGGTGCTGATGCTTCTGGAGTTACGTCTGGGTCAGAAGGGGGATTGCTTTGTGTTGGGGTATCTAACCCTAATAACGCAATCAATGCTGATTCAACCGATGCGGCGCAATTAAATATTGTAGCGGTAGTGTTATGTTCAGCTTATTTACAGGTTGCACTGGCTAATACAGTTAATCCTACTCCTGGTGATGTATACGCGGGTTTTGTGGTACAACAAGGGGCTGGTCTTTTGGATGCCAATGTATTGGGTAATATTACCGTCACTACTTATTTGGGGAGCAACACAACTCCAGTTCAGACAATCTCAGGAGGCTCTTTACTTACGGCTTCCTTATTGGGTGGTACGCGTGTACAACTTGGATTTAAAGTAACGCAGCCTTTTGATAAAATCAGAATTTCAGGTGGCGGCTTATTATCCGTAGCCTAGGACCTGAATGTGTACTATGCCTTTACAAAAACAGACAGCGATGCCGATGGAATGTTGGATTGTATGGACAAATGTTCGGGAAATGACTTGCTAGACACTGACGGTGACGGTATTCCTAACTTCTGCGATCAAAACATAGATGACTTGAACGTGCTAAAACCGTAAACAACGACAGCGTAGCCGTAGGTACCGATGTTACATTTCCTGTTACGGTAAATCGTCAGGCCGATTCAACGGGCTTTGAAGCACCTACGGGCTTAAAAATCACAGATTTACTTCCAGTAGGTCTTACATACGTAAGCCATACGGCTCCTACGGGAACTTTTTATGACCCAATTACCGGAATCTGGAATGTAGGTAGTGCATTGAGCGGAGCTACCACTAGCCTTGCTTTAAGTATCACGGCTAGTGCGGATTCAAGCGGAGTTTTATCAAATATTGCAGAAGTACTTTCGGTCAATGAAGGTGACCCAGACTCAACCCCAGGCAACGATACAGGTGGTGGTGGAGATGACGATATTGCAAGTGCCTGCGTATCTGTGCCTGTGTATTTATGCCCTGGTTCGTCGATTTCATTGTCGGCACCCTCAGGTTCTACCTCTTATCAGTGGTATCGTAATGGTACGTTGATTGCTGGTGCTACCGATTCTACCTATGTTGTAACCGAATCAGGAAGCTACACTTTCACCAGTTCGTCGGTGGGTGTCTGTGTGTCGGGTAACTGTTGCCCAGTGGTTGTTATTTACAGAACATTGGTGACCGATGCAGGGGCAGATCCCGCTCCAGTTTGCGAAGGTACTACAGTTGAGTTGACTGGAAGCGGTGCTGGTGTAGGAGGAACGTACCTCTGGAGCACAGGAGCAACTACGGCTTCTATCTCAGTAACCCCAACGACTACAACCACTTACTACCTGACAGTTACTTCAGTAGATGGATGCGTTGATACTGATACAGTAGTAGTAACTGTAAATCCAAAACCTTTGCTTGGCTCAGTAATCGCATTGTGTAACAACGCAGGTACAACGGATAATCCTAATGACGATACCTTCACCTTTACTCTAAACCCCGAAGGTGGTAGCAATACAACGTATACTGTTAGCGGAGTTACACCAACTGGTCCTTTCAACTACGGAACACCTCAAGTTTTCGGACCTTTCCTTGCTAGCACAGGCAACAAAGTAATTACCATTACTGATGCAAATACATGCTCGACAACCATTACGGTGGTAGCTCCAGTAGGTGGCTGTTCAAACTGTCCTCCAACGCCTGTCTGTGTACCAGTAACGGTGAAAAAGCTTCAATAGCTTAAAAAAGCTGTTTGATACAAGGAGAACAGCGCTACTTAATTTCTAAGTATAAAATAGCCTTCTTGGGATAGAAGGCTATTTTTTTTATACCAATAAAATTATTTTATTTGTAATATAATCCATAAATAGCATTTGACTCGTATATAATTTACGAGCATAGTTTTGTTATAAATATAATCATCCGTACTGATGATTTACAGTTTACATCTTTTGGTCGTTTTTATTAGCCTAATCTGTATGTGCCTGTGTATCAGGATTAATACAGGTTCTTTCTTGCGTTATTTGGGTGTTTTTTTTCTACTTATTTCAATAACTGAATTTTTACAGTTTACCATACCAGAACAATTGCGGGCGTCATCTTTTTTTTTAGTAGTGCCCGAAACATTGAGATTAGTTATTCCGGTTATGGTCGTTGGGTATGTTCGGGCGTCGCTTGGATTCAAGAATCATCTGTATTCTAAGTGGCTTTTGATTCCTGCCTTTTTGCATTTAAAAGTGTTTTCTTATTTATATATAGCGGGTGGGGTATCGGCTTCCGATTTCATCAATGGGGCATTTCAGATGAGTACTTCGGTGGCGGTAGGAATTTACAGCGCACTCATTGGATTGTTTCTTTTTCAATTCTTGTCAAAAAACTATGCCCGTTTGTCACGTTCTATGCATCCAACTACCTCAATATGGCTGAAAAGCATCGTTGGGTTCTTATTGTTTCAATCCGTAATGGCATTTTCAGAGGTAGGGATTCGATATATTTTTGGAGAGAATTCGGTTCAACTTAAGTTTTATGAATTATTTGGGCAAATAGGTCTTCTAATTTGGTGTTTGGGTATGATTTTTTTAATCATAAGATCACCTTTTGTATTGGATGAGTTTGTGCCCGATGTTCACGTTTCTTATTGGGAGGACGAGCGTATGGTGGAGCCAGAAACTAGGGTGGAAAATCACAATCACTACGAGCAAATATCTCCTAAAAAGGAAATACCAGCGGACGTAAGAATGAAATATATAGAAAAAATTCGGGAAGAATTGGAGGTAAATGAGTTGTTTCTTGACTCTAAGCTTACCCTAGGGAGTCTAGCCAAGAAGATAAGCATCAGCCCCCACCAGCTTTCTTATATCATCAATAATGAATGGAAAATGAATTTCAACGAGTTTGTTAATTCATACAGGATTAACAAAGCTCAAACACTCTTAAAAAATATTGAGTATCAAAGTGCCACCATTTTTGCAATTGGAATAGACTCTGGGTTTAATTCTGAATCATCCTTCTATACAGCATTCAAAAAAGCGACGGGACATTCCCCAAAACGATACAGAGAGACATTAAAATTGACTTCAGAATTATAATTTAGGAGTGTTTTAGCCAAAAAAGAGCCTTTATTTGTTCGACATAATTTATATGCCCTAAATAATAGGATAAATTAAGCAACAAAATTGATTTGTTAAATTCGTATTCCAATTTTATGGAGATCAAATTAAGTCTTAAACCATCTAAGCAATGGATGGCAGAAGTTGCAGAGCAGTTTGGCGTAGAGGCAGAATCTCCCACTGAGTTTTATCATACAGACGG
>JAIXPV010000024.1 GCA_027486105.1 Runella sp.
CAACGGTACCACGGTCTATGCGGCGGTATGTATGGATGTAGACGGATGTACAACGGCAGCGGGGGCCGTCACCGTTACTTTAGAGTGTGACCCTTTGGAGCCTAATAATACCTACTCATCTGCTACAATTATCGCTGAGGCAAATTATCTAAGCCCCGAAGTGTGTCTTGATTCCAAAAATGATGCAGATTGGTATGCTTATGTGCATACCAACAAAGTTTATTATATCAGAGTAGCTTCGGTGAATAATGTGCACGGTTATTATAAACTTTCGGTCAGCGTTGTCACTGATTCACTTCGTATCGAAACACTCTCCAGTAGTGGATCTAATTTGTCTACGCGTGTAGATTTATACACAGACAACGGTACTACATTTTTGTGGAATGACTTTTCCAGCGGTGTCAACAATTTCTCCCTGTTGAAATACAAGCTGCCTTCGCCCTGTCCGGCGGTATTAAATCTGTACTCCACGCTGTTGGATATTGCTCCTGGGCAAACCAATACTGCCAAAGGCTTGCAAATCAATGCCACCAATAAAGTAGGGGATGGCGCTACGGTCAGTTATTACGGGCAAAATGCAGTACTGCTCCTGCCGGGTTTCCAAACCAACATCAGTACCGGAGGCAGCTTTCAGGCGGCGATTCAGGGCTGTAATTGAAGAAATGAAAAAAAGAAATCCATCGAAAGGGCGAGCTAACTGCTCGCCCTTTCGTTTACTCACTCCACACTTGCATCCTGCTCATGAATCGTTTTGATGAGTTTTTGCAGGGCGGCGTGCCGCTCAGGGGTGCTTTCTGGAAACGACATATTCATATTTTTGAGTTCTTCAATCAAAATTTTCCCCACAATAAGCCGCATATTTTTCTTGTCGTCGGCAGGAACTACGTACCAAGGCGCCTTTTCGGTGGCGGTGGCGTTGATGGCTTCTTCGTAGGCATTCATGTAGTCTTTCCAATAGGCACGCTCTTTGATGTCGTCTTCTTCAAACTTCCAGTTTTTGGTAGGGTCTTCAATGCGTTCGATGAGTTGTTTTCCCTGTTCTTGCTGCGAGATGTTCAGGAAAAACTTAATTACCCTGATACCGTTGTGATATAGGTATTTTTCAAAATTGGCGATGTCTTGATAGCGCTGTTTCCAGACTTTGTCTAAATCATGGGTCAATTCTTTGGGTAGTCGTTGCGACTTGGTCAGGATTTCGGGATGTACTTTTACGACCAATACCTCTTCATAATAACTCCGGTTGAAGATGGTAATGTTTCCACGTTCGGGTAGCGAAAGCAAATGCCGCCACAAAAAATCATGGTCCAATTCATTGTCGGAAGGGCGTTTGAAAGACTGGATTTTGACCCCCACTGGATTCACCCCCGATAGTACGTGTTTGATGGTGCTGTCTTTCCCGGCGGCATCCATGGCCTGAAAAATCACCAAAAGTCCGTAACGATTATGAGCGTACATGAGACTTTGGAGCTCGTCGATGGTGGTACGAAAATCAGCTAGCTGGGCGGCGTAGTCGGCTTTGTCATCGTAAAGGTCATCAATTTTGGTGTCCGCTTTTTTATGATGGAATGTACGGGTACCGTCGAAGCGAAAATCGTCTGTTTGGAGTGACTGTGGCATGAAGAGATGGTTGATTTTTAGTAGTTGTCCGACATGTTAATTTTAAAAAATTAGGGTAAAATATACCTAAATAATCACCACTTAATAACTTTCTGTTACTAAAATCCTTGTTTTTTGGGTTAAAGTGGTTATAAACAGAAATTTTCTGTACATTTTCTGTACTTTGAATCGGTATAAAGACCAGCAACAGGCGTTTTTTTTGCATATTCTTAGCAATAGAGAAACTTTGGCGTTGATTTTGTTTAGTAACCTTTAGAAAAACAGTAGTACTGATTACCCATTCTAACGCTAAACACCATTGACGTCATTTGTTGAAAATGACTGATGCCCGCTCAAATTATGAAACTCACAATTGCCGCTTGGCTGCTTATTGGATCAGCTTTTACCATTCTGATTGGTATTTTTTTAGGCATTTCTTTTTTTAATACCATTCAGCGTCAAGTGGAGGAGGCCGAATGGGTTAAAGAACAAAACGAAACGCTTGCCCAGCTCCTGACGCTGGAAAAGCTCCTCGTCGATATGGAAACTGGGCAGCGTGCCTATCGAAGTACGAACGAAAAAATGTTTCTGTTGCCATTTCACCAAGCCCAGAGTAGTATTGGACTGGTGGAAGATAACCTAACGAACTCTTTCAGAGAAAATCCGCCCAAGCTTGCCCAACTCGCCCAAATGCAGCAATCGGTGCAATTATTATTACAATTGTGGAGTTCGTCTCCAGAAAATAACAGTGGCCTAAACCAGCAACGCCTGATTGAAATTACGGAAATTGAGAAGAAAGAAATGGACAACGTGCGGATGTTCATAAAAAAAATATACACCGCCGAGCGTTATGAGTTGGCTCAAAGGGAGGCTTCCATAAAGACGCTCATAGAAAATCTAACCCGCAAGACCGTCTTAGGGACATTCCTGCTCTTTTTGGGCGCGGCAGTCCTCACTTATTTTTACGCGCTAGAGTTTAAAAGTCGAAAAAAAATCGAAAACCAGCTCAGTAAAAATGTGGAAGCGTTGGAAGAGCTTAACAGTTCTATTAAAGAAAGGAGTTGGTATTTGGCAGGATTGACGGTTCTTAATGACGCACTTCAAAATGTCAATACATTGGAGGCCCTTGGCCAATCAGCCCTAAAATCCATTATCGATTATCTGGAGTTGCCTGCGGGAGGGATGTATATACTTGGCGAATCTGAAAAGCTGGCGCTGACAGCCTCCGTGGCTTTGCCTGCACAGGTGCGCCAATCCTATGCGGTAGGAGAGGGATTGGTAGGCCAAGCTGCCGTTGAAAAACAAATACGGATTACTAAGTCGATTCCGGTGTCTTATTGGGCCATTGAGTCGGGAAGTGGGTCTACCGCCGCCGGTGAAATTGCGTGCATTCCACTTTGGTACGGGAAAGAACTAAAGGGTGTCATTGAGGTAGCATCTTTCTTTCCATTTCCTGATCACCACATAGAGCTTCTGAAAAAAGTGTCCAAAGATATTTCATTGTCGGTCAATGAAATACAATCTAGGCTTAAAGTTGCTCGGTTGTTGGAACAGTTGAAAGAACAAACGGTAATTTTGGAAAATCAGCAGGATGAATTGCGTCAGACCAACGAAGAATTGTCGCATCAAACCGAGAGCTTGATGGCGTCTGAAGAAGAGTTGAGGGTGCAGGAAGAAGAATTGAGGCACATCAATTCGGAGTTGGAAGAAAAAAATGAAGACCTAGAAGTAGCAAGACAGGCATTGGCCCTGAAAGCGAAGGAGTTAGAGGTGACGAGTACGTACAAATCTGAGTTTCTGGCCAATATGTCGCACGAGTTGCGTACCCCCCTCAATAGCGTTTTGATTTTGGCCAACTTGCTGTCGGAAAATAAATCTAAAAACCTTACAGACAAGCAGGTTGAGTATGCCCAAGTGATTCGGAAATCGGGAACCGACCTATTAAAACTCATCAACGATATTCTGGATTTGTCGAAGATTGAAGCGGGTAAGATTGATTTTCAATTTGAAAATATACCTATAAAAAATATCATAAGGGATATTAAGCAATTGTTTGAGGTGGTAGCCGACGAAAAAGGGGTGATTTTTTTGACAAAAGTCGATGCCTCCGTTCCGACAGCGTTGTACACCGACAAACAGCGATTGGAACAAATCATTCAAAATTTGTTGTCGAATGCGTTTAAGTTTACGCCAAAAAACGGGCAGGTTACGCTTTCGTTTGGCACCGTTGAGGCTCAACCTGGCTTTACTACCGAAGCCCTGAAAAAGGCCGAACAGGTATTAGCTATCAGCGTAGAGGACACGGGTGTGGGAATCCCCCCCGAAAAACAACAACTCATTTTTGAGGCATTCCAACAGGCCGATGGCTCAACCAGCCGTAAATATGGAGGTACTGGCTTGGGGCTTTCTATCATTCGAGAATTGGTAAAACGACTGGGTGGAGAGATGAAACTCCAAAGTGAAGTGGGGAAAGGTAGTATTTTTTCGGTTTTTATACCGCTCAAAACCGACGCGACCGGGGGCGCGACTGCCCGCCCCGAATCGCCGACGATAAGCGAAAAGCGGAACTTTTCCATGAGCGAGTTTCACAAAGAGATTGTATCGCAGGCCAAAATAGAAGACGACCGGCACTCGATTGAAAAAGGAGATTTGGTGATGCTAATTATCGAAGATGACCCCATCTTTGCTGGCATTGTAAGGGATTTAGCCCGTGACAAAAAATACAAAACAATCGTGGCCCTGCAGGGCGATGAGGGGATGAGGTATGCCCAAGAATACCGGCCTTCGGCCATTATTCTTGACGTGCAGCTACCCGTAGTAGATGGGCAGAGTATTCTTTCCTGGATTAAGAATGACGAAAATTTGAAGCACATTCCTGTGCATGTTATTTCGGGCGCCGATGCTTCAAGCCTGTCGTTGGACGGAGCGCAGGCGTTTATCCAAAAACCCGTCAAAACCCAAGATTTAGAGAAGGTTTTTAGTTTGTTAGAAGCTCAACTGAATGTTAAAATCAAGAAAGTGCTCATATTGGTAGGGGAGTATATTCAACGCAATACCATCGGCCAGGTACTTGGAACGCGCTACCCTGACCTTAAATGGGAAGTGGTTGTTTCGGAGCGGGATGCCGCCGACCACATTTCTAAGCATGATTATGACTGCTTGATTGTGGACATCCGCAAAAATTTGGATCAAGGCATGGAAAGGCTAGGGCGCCTGAAAGAGGTCAGTGCCTCGAAGGTCTTGCCCGTAATTGTGTATATCGACGAAGACCTCAACCTGACCAAAGAGCGTCAGCTTAAGAAACTTTCGAGCGTGATTATTCGGGAGTCCACGCAGTCGATGGAGCGATTGATGGATGAGCTAGAATTGTTTCTCTATAAAGTGCAGGAAGTGGAAACCAAAAAGCTGCCTCAGCCCACCGTGGCTTTCAGTAGCGGAGGATTGGAAGGAAAAAAGGTATTGCTGGTAGATGATGACATGCGTAATGTGTTTGCTTTAACCACTTTGTTGGAAGAGCAACAGATGAAAGTCATTACGGCCGACAATGGCAAGGAGGCGCTGGAAGAGCTTCGGCTTCATTCCGATATTGACATTGTATTGATGGATATTATGATGCCCGAAATGGATGGGTACGAGGCCACGTCGCGGATTCGGCATGATTTGCGGTTATCTAAACTGCCCATCATCGCCCTCACGGCCAAGGCCATGCCCGAAGACCGCGAAAAAGTGATTGAAGCGGGGGCATCTGATTATATTACAAAACCAGTGGATACGGGTCAGCTTTTTTCCTTGATGCGCGTATGGCTTTCCAAATAAATAATGGATTCTCAAATACAACTTACTACTGAAGAACTAAACGAGATTATTCAACTCATTTATACCCAACACGGGTATGATTTCAGTGACTATGCCCGGTCGTCGCTGTTGAGAAGAGTAGCTCGGTGCATGGCGATAGCAGACTTTAAAACTAGTTATGAGTTAAAATATCATTTAATCAACGATAAATCTTTTTTTGCGTGGTTTCTCGAAACCATTACGGTCAATGTGACTGAGATGTTTAGAGACCCTATTTTTTACAAAGAACTTCGGGAAAAAGTGATTCCTACGCTGGCCTCTTATCCGATTATTAAAGTGTGGCACGCGGGCTGTGCCACGGGAGAGGAGGTGTACTCGATGGCAATTTTGCTACAAGAGGCGGGCTTGCTAAACCGGACCAGAATGTACGCGACCGATCTCAATCCCGTCAATTTGGAAAGAGCGCGTCAGGGAATTATTCCGTTAAAACAGATCAGAGAGTACACCACAAATTATATTAAATCGGGTGGGACCAATGACTTTTCTGCCTACTATACTGCCCAATACGACAATGCAATTATTCACAAAGAATACCGTGAGGAGGTCGTTTTTGCGCGACATAATCTGGCAGTAGACCAAGTATTCAATGAGTTTCAGTTGGTATGCTGCCGCAACGTTATGATTTATTTTAATCAGGAATTACAAAACCGGGCGGTTCATTTATTTCACGATAGCTTGTCGCCTTTGGGGTATTTGGCCATCGGTATCAAAGAGTCTTTACTCTTTACGGATATAAAAGAGCAATTTGAAGTCATTAGCCCGTTGGCGCGTATTTACCGACGGAAAAAATAAAAACGTAGTGAAACAATGACAAAAAACAGCGTTGATATAGTTGTAATTGGCGGCTCCGCAGGAAGTATTCCGGTGATTTGTGAGCTGATTGAAGCGCTGCCCGCACCGTTTGATTTTGCCGTTGTCATCGTTATTCACCGTTCCAAAAACGTAATCAGTGAGATGGAACAGATTTTGGCCGTAAAACGAAAAGAAATAATAGTAAAAGAGCCCGATGATAAAGAACCCATCCAAAAAAATTGTGTTTATTTGGCTCCACAAAACTATCATTTGTTGATTGAAGAAATCCATTCTTTTTGTTTAGATTATTCGGAACTGGTCTCTTATAGCCGCCCCTCAATAGACGTGACATTTGAAAGTATTGCAAAAATATATACTGAAAAGGCAGTTGCAATTCTTTTGAGTGGAGCAAACAGTGATGGCGCACGCGGCATGGCAGAGATGATCGCAAAAGGAGGCATTGGCATTGTGCAGGAGCCTTCAACGGCAGAGTATCCCGTCATGCCTCAACAAGCCCTTGATAACAATCCTGAGGCGATAGCATGGACGCCCGCCCAAATTTCTGCATACATACATACATTGAACGTATAATTAATTTCAACAATGTTAAACCCTAACCGCGACTTTACAATTCTTTTGGTTGACGACCGTGAAGAAAATTTGTTGGCTCTTGAAGAAATGTTGGCGGATGAAAACAGGGTTTTTATCAAAGCTACTTCTGGCAATCAAGCCCTGCGCTATGCCCTACGAAATGATAACATCGGGCTGATAATTTTGGATGTGCAAATGCCCGAAATGGACGGTTTTGAAGTGGCAAGGTTGTTGAAAACCAACCAAAAAACCAAGCATATTTCCATCATTTTTGTGACTGCAATCAACAAAGAAGAGCACTATATGCTCAAAGGTTTTGATGAAGGAGCGGTAGATTATCTACAAAAACCACTGGATGTCAACGTCACCAAAGCGAAGGTAAAGGTTTTTCAGCATCTCTATCAATACCAACAAGAGCTTAAGTACACGGCCATTGAACTCCGGCGTATCAATCTACAGTTAGAAAAGTTTGCTTTTATTATTGCCCATGATATGAAATCACCCCTCACGGGTATTATTGGGGCTTTGTCGTTGTTGGAAATGGATGAAGATGGCGAATTGAGTACCGAAGAATGCAAAGAATATATCTCCCACTCAAAAGAAGCGGCACTGTATTTAGCCAATATGATTAATGCCTTGCTGGACTATTCTCGTAAAAGCCTTGCCGAGCAAACCGTTGAGGAGGTAAATGTGCAGAAGATGGTGGAAGAGATAGTCCATAATTTGTTTTTGCCACCCCATGTTACGTTTAAAATCACGACCGCTTTGCCAGTTTTATGGACAAAAAAACTGAAGCTACAACAGGTATTCCAAAATTTAATTAGTAATGCCGTAAAATACAATCACAAACCCGACGCTACTATTGAGCTAGGCTGCCACGAAAAAGGAGATTTATACGAGTTTTATGTCCGTGACAATGGCCCAGGTATTCCGTTTCAGGATCATGAAAATATATTTAAATTCTTCAGAACTTCAATCAACATGGCTACTTCGGAAAGCAGTACGGGCGTAGGGCTGTCTATTTTGAAGTTATTGGTTGAAGAGCAAGGTGGTAAGATATGGGTAGACTCAGATCCCAACATTGGTAGTGTTTTTTATTTTGAATGGAAAAAGTAATTCTAGCTAAATAGAGCGGGAATACGCCTTTTCTAATATCCCAAAAATGCAATTTTAATTATCCATTTTAACCTCCCGCCAGCGCGGGCTCCACACCCACCATTCATACACAATGCACGATTAATTTAACAAAAAGAATTAATCATTGATGAATCATTTGATTTCATGTAAATTGGGTATATTTGTTATACCTATGAGGTCATAAATAACATACCCAAACGTGGCAGTTTATTAAATTATTGAGCTTACAACAGTATCATAGGAAAGTTGCAAATCTAACTCTGTATAGTTTGTTGAAAAAGTGATATAATTTAGTAAAAAAATAAAAAATCCTGTTTGCTATTGGTTGTTAATGGAGTGTATGTTGCCTAATATACTCCCAAACTTTGTGGTCGACCCGTCAATAATCGTCATGCAAAAGGTGATTTATTTTGTAAATCTGCGATAAACCATTCGAAATACGAGTTGTAATTTAAGTAAAATGCTGATTAATTTTTACTAGATAATAAACTAAAAAGCATATAAAATGTAGTTTGTAAAAAGAGGGTTTGAAAAAGTAAAAAAGTAATGATGACTAATCAGTATAAATTGACTCCGTAATATTTGAATAGAATAATTTATTACTGACAGGCCTAAAAATTTTCCTAAGACCTAATTCATTCTAATTTGGATTTTGAATTTAATATCCCAATACAGCAGAATACACAGAGTGACATAGGGTACTTTTTTGAGTATTAATCTGCCCCAGTGTTTATCCTAAATATTTCAACGTTAATGAAACAAATTCTCATAAAATAATTCAGTACTCATGACTAATCGTTACAATGTTCTTATTGTAGAAGATGATGCGTTTATTCGTAAAGTTCTTCGTCAATCCTTAAAAAATGATTTTGAAGTTACTACTCATATCAACGGCATAGAAGCCATGAGTTGGTTGGAGCAGGGGAATCCTGTGGATGTCATTTTGACTGATTTGCAGATGCCCTATTTGAATGGCCAGGATTTGATCAAGACGATACGAGCGAGTCCGATGTTTAAAAACCTGCCGATTATTATACTTTCTACGTACGACGATAGCAATACCCGTATAGCCTGCTTGGAACTGGGGGCTGATGACTATATGACCAAACCTTTCAATCCTTTGGAGGTGAAAGCAAAAGTTTTGGCTGTCATGCGGAGATCTAAGTAGTCTTTCTGACCGCTACTGTTTCCGAAAAGTCACTTTATTTCAGTTATTCTATCCCTTGATAAAAAGTCAAATGGAGCCAGAACAAAAGGGTTCGTTTCGAGCATTGTATATTGAAGATGACCCACAACGGGTATCACTGCTGATTAATGACTTCGGGGCATTAATCGATATTATACCAGAGCCAGATTATGCAGAAGCGCTGGAATTTCTGGAGATGGGAAACCCCGTCGATTTGGTCATTTGTAATGACTCGGAAGGCTACCTTGATTTCTTGAAATCACTGCGAAAAACGGCTTATTTTCAATCATTGCCCGTTATCTTGTTCAGAGAAAATACTGAGCAAGCCCCCCAAATAGCCCAAGGGCAAGTGATTGATGTGTTTGAGATACCATACCCGCTGGAAGCCCTCAAAATCAGGCTCAATTACCTTATCCAGAAAAAGCAATACCAAGAATCTACCCGCACTCCCTACAAACCCAAGCGCATCAGAAGTCCTTTTGGAAAAAGGGCTTTTGATATTGTGGTTTCGGCAACGGCCTTGCTGATAATCTCACCTTTGTTGGCGGTGGTGGCCATATTAATAAAATTGGACTCAAAAGGGCCGATTTTTTATCGTTCCAAACGGGTTGGAAGGGGCTACCGGATTTTTGATATGTATAAGTTCAGGACCATGCGCACCGATGCCGATAAGATGTTGGCCAATATGGCCTCCCTCAACATGTACAATGTAGCACCTGCGGCTCCCGTAAGTGATTTGTGTGAGGAGTGCCAGGCGGCAGGCACGGAATGTCAACAAATACTATTTTTAGACAAAGAACAAATCTGCGAGAAACTCTACCACCAGAAGCAAAAATCAAAGGCTACATTTTCCAAGTTTAAGGAAGATCCGCGCGTTACTAAACTGGGGAAATTTCTGCGTAATTCCAGTATCGACGAGCTTCCTCAGTTGTTTAATATTTTGTTGGGAGATATGTCTTTTGTCGGGAATCGTCCATTACCTCCCTATGAAGCCGAAAAACTCACCGCAACAGGTTATGCTCGGCGGTTTGCCGCCCCAGCGGGCCTGACGGGCCTTTGGCAAGTGACCAAACGCGGCAAATCGAAAGTTTCAGATTTGGAGCGTATTCAATTGGATGTGCTTTACGCTAAGACATATTCGTTCAAAACAGATTTAATTATCATGATTAAAACAGTGAAGGCGGTTTTTCAAAAGGAAAACGTATGAGCACGCAGCCACTTGTCTCGTTTATTACCATCAACTACAATCAGGCGCAAGTTACCTGCGACATGCTGGAGTCAACACGTACCCTGACGTACCCCAATGTAGAAATCATTGTGGTTGACAATGGCTCCGCCGAAGACCCCACGCCGCTGATTGAAAAAGGCAATTACCCCAACGTGAAGGTGATCCTGACCCATGCCAATTTGGGTTTTTCGGGTGGCAACAACGCTGGAATCAAACAGGCTAAAGGAGATTATTTTTTTTTATTGAACAACGATACCATCGTTACACCCACACTGGTAGAAGACCTGTTGGCACCTTTTATCACGGACACATCCATCGGAATGGTTTGCCCAAAAATTCGTTATCACGACCACCCGACCATTCTTCAGTACGCGGGTTATCGTCCGCTAGACCGCCTTACGGGCCGTACTTGGGCCATCGGGTTGCAGGAAGAAGACAAAGGCCAGCACGATGTGTCGGGCGCTACGTATTTTGCACACGGTGCCGCAATGATGGTGCGGCGAGACGTTGTTGAAAAAGCGGGTTCGTTGGAAGATAGTTTTTTTTTATACTACGAAGAACTCGACTGGTCGGCGCGAATTCGGCGGGCTGGATATAAGATTTATTACGAGGCCAAGGCGCTCATTTACCACCGCGAATCCATGAGCGTGGGCAAAGCCAATCCGCTCAAAGAGTATTATCATACCCGCAACCGCCTGCTTTTTATGCGTCGAAACGTAACGGGCCTGACCTTGGTTACTTTCTGTTTGTATTACTTTCTGTTGGCCTTGCCCAAAGCCGCGTTGGTTCATTTGGTGCGCGGACAAACGAAGTATCTGAAAGCCATCAAAGATGCCATTGCCTGGAACTTGACCCATAAGGTCAATCAAAATGGCGACATTATTCCGTCGGTTGCGCTGGATAAACCTTATAAAATATAACTCTTTCGGAAAAAAATGGCAGAAATTTTACTCCTGGTTTGTATCGGTCTTGTGGTCTACACCTATCTCGGATACGGATTGGTGGCGTGGTTGCTCATTCGTATCCGTGGCAAACGCCCTTTGATTAAAACCGATGAATCTTATTCTCCTGAGGTAACCTTGGTAGTTCCTGCTTACAATGAACTTTCGTGTTTACCAGCCAAAATCGCCAATTCGTTGGGGCAGGATTATCCGCGTTCTAAAATTCGATTTTTATTTGTCACCGAAGGCTCCACCGACGGCTCTACAGAATGGATTAAAGCGCATTACGGACAAGAAGTAGACGTACTGGGCGGTACTGAGCGCCGGGGTAAAGTGGCGGCCATGAACGAAGCCCTGAAATACGTAAAAACCCCGATTGTGATTTTTACGGACGCCAACACACAACTCAACAAAGAAGCCATCAAAAACATTGTTCGGCATTTTCAGGACCCGATTGTAGGCGCGGTAGCGGGAGAAAAACGAATCCTGACCAACGACGACGAGTCGGCGGCGGGGTCGGGAGAAGGCTTGTATTGGAAATATGAATCGCAGCTCAAACGCTGGGATTCGGAATTGCACACCATTGTGGGGGCGGCGGGAGAGCTGTTTGCGGTACGAACGGACCTGTATGAGCACGTTGAACCCGATACCATTTTGGATGATTTTATTATTTCGCTCCGCATTGCGGGCAAAGGCTACAAAGTGGCGTATGA
>JAIXPV010000371.1 GCA_027486105.1 Runella sp.
TCCAATATTATACTATCGGGATTCGGAAGTTCGGGACGGGGTGTATTATTGGGAGGAGTTAGCGGTGGCGTAGGGGGATTATTTTGAGCGTAAGACGGGGTAGCAACTAAACCGAGAAGAATATCTTCAAACAGGTTTGTTTTTTTCAAACCCTGTAGAGCCAACTCCAGTCGTCCTCCTCGCAACATGCTGATTATCTGCTGCTGTGATAGATTTTCGGTGACAGCATAGCCAGTAGCGGCCTTGTAGCGACCCTCGAAAAAGTCGATAAGATTTTTATCAGCATACTCCTCTTCCCGCTGGTTTATTTCGGAGAAGGCTGCTTCTGTAATGATGTTGAGCGCGGCTTCAGTGGTCGTCGTGAATCGGATACAACGGGCCGTCAGGGTTGCTTTTTTGGTGCGACCTACCACCTCGGTCGTCAGGCTAAGCAAAACGATACGCACTTGATTCACCTGATTGCGACCTTTTATGACAAGCGTGGTTGTAAAGGTGCCTGGTTCAGGGGGAGGTGAAGAATCTTTGGGTTCTCTGTTACAGCCCAGAAGAAGCAATACCAATAAATAACCAATTAGATTATTGGGAGAGACGTGCATGGTTGATAGAAGTTAATGTTGTTATCGACAGCAAGGAAAAACAACAAGACAGAGACCTAAGGATTTGTCAGTGAATACTCATTGATAGTATTTCCTGTTTTTAGACTGACCGACGTACGCACTATTGTTAGCGAAGTATTGGTCAGGCTGCCGATTGTAAACGATATACTGCCGTTAGTACCAGTTGGCTGAGGTGTTAAACCCGTCAACGTCAGCGTTTTTTCGTCAGCCGAAACCGACCACATACCTGTTACAGTCACGTCATCAAGGTCGGTGAAGCGCACTACGTTACCCGAGGATAGTTCGAGCCGAAAACTGCTATAGCCGGGCTTGGCGTTATTAGCCCCCCCCCGCGTGAAGACGGTACCATTGCTTTCTTTCACGCTCTGCGCCGCCCACGTTTTCTGGATACGCTCAGCTACGGGTGGTACTTTATCACTACCACCCTTACAGGCAAACAGACCAAGGAATACGATAAAAACAAAAGTTGGTTTCATATAAAGCAAGAGGTTTATCTCTGTTGAAAAGCTATTCTTTCACTATTTTTTTTGTAAGCTGTTTTTCGCCCGATTCAGCCCGCAGGTACAACATCCCACCGGGCAGATTGTCCATGCCAAACGTATGCTCGTGGGCTCGCTGCGCTGTGCCAAACACCTGTATTCCTACCGCCCGCCCAGTTCCGTCGAAAAGCCGAAACGTAGCCGTAGCAGGCGCGTCAAGAGATAGCCTTACGCGAAGCCATCTACTGGCTGGATTGGGCGAGGCGTCGAGTACTAAGCCTGATAAAGAGGGTTCTGCGGCAAGGATAATACTCACCACCGTGGCCGTCGACGTAGCCGAACAGCCATCCCGCGAGACTGTAACGGTGTAGCTGCCCGCCTGAGTAGCCGTGAAGCTACTGGCCGTAGCCCCAGCAATGGGCTGACCGTCGCGTTGCCACTGGTAGGTTTGCCCAGTCGCAGCTGGTACAGTCAGCACTACACTACTACCCGGAACTAAAGATGTTGCGCCCCTGACCGCAACAGTGGCATCGGGAGTTACGCGCTGTGACACGTTCACCCCCACCGATGTACTAACTGCGCCTTGACTGTCGGTGATGGTAACCTGATAGGCCCCGGCTACTGTGGCAATTAGCGTGCCTGCGTTGCCCACCGCTCCGCCGTCGCGCTGCCATTGGTACGAGTAAGGTGGTACACCACAAGTTGGAACTGCCGTAAGTGTCGTACTCGAACCAGAACAGATATTGATAGCACCAGCGATTGATGCACTAAACCGACCTTCGTTGATGGTGATGCTCGACGTAACCCTATTGTTCGTAGCATCCGTAACGGTCAAACTGTAAACGCCCGCCTGATTGATAGTTAAACTCGCTGAGTTGTTGGTAATGGCTGTTGTTCCCCGACGCCACTGATAAGTGAAAGGTGCTGTGCCGTCTGTCACTGAGGCATTTATGATGATTGGTGTTCCAGAGCAAACACTGGTACTTGATGAACGGAGTGTTACGTTTAAACCACCAACATTGTATGAAGTGGAGTCAATACACCTGTTAGCGTCTAACACAACAAGTGTAAATAGACCTCTTTCGTTAGATTTGGGAGTATATCTCACACTATTGTTTAAATAACTCCCTTCTGATACCTTTTTACCGTCATATCTGAGATAAAATTCTCCACTATACCTAGGTTCTGACGGAAGTTTAGTGTACCCGCCTGTCCAAGACCCCACTAATGTACCAGATGAAAATTCAAGTTTTGCTCTCGGCTTATTTACTTCAATTTTTTGAACCATTGAAGTCGCACTACAACCATTGGCCTGAATCTTTACACTATAATCACCGCTTTGATTAACATCGTAAAAACTTGCGGTAGCTCCACCAATATCAACCCCGTTTCGTTGCCATTGAAGTTTTGAGGACGACGGTATAACCAACGATACGGGAATAAGCCTGAATTTGGATGTTTCGTCTCCACAAAGCTTCCAGCTATCCTGTGTAGTATTACATCTCTCTGCTTCCAAGCGAATGTTGGTATTACACCTCGTGGGGGTTTCATTTGGGTTTAATAAATGATAACCATGAGAAGGATTCAATTTAACATTAATGATTACTTTATTATTCAGAGTGAGCAATCCTTTTGTAAATGCCGAGAAATCAAAGCCTTGTTCAAAATCCCCACCACCGCCACCTCGATCTAATCTGATTAATTGTTTGGTACCACTTTTTGTGCCATCACTTTGATAAATATAGGTCCAGTCTGAATAATAAAGCTCTTTGTCATTTAACGCAACAACGTTTGTACGTTGGTTTAGACTGTCACTAATTATTACCGTACCGTTTGTTGTTCCATCTGTTTTGTATAAAAAGTATCTATTGACACTTTGAGCGCCAGTAGAACCGCAAGCCGGCCGAAAGGAGCTACGATCACCAAAAAAATAAATATGTTGCCCTATTGTGTAAAACTCAGGGTCAGGTAATCGTAATTGATTGGCAGGAATACCACCTGATGTAATATCAGCTTTGATAATGCTCGTGCCTCTTTCAGTTCCGTCAGTAGCCCATAGCGCAGTGCTTGATCGTGTCCTCGAAGCGGGAGCAAAATAGTATAGTCTATTATTTTTAACGAATGAATTTACCAAATTGATTGAACTCGGCAAATTTGAGAGGACTACACTTGTCCCGGAAGCCGAACCATCTGTTCTCAGAACATTATTTATGTTTTTCAAAGTGGAAGAACCGACTTCTTGTTTCAAATTTAACTCTGAGAATAACAATATGTCATTTAATAAAGTAAAACCAGAATAGGATGTTAAGCCAACATCTGACTCTAAATCCAACTTGTAAGATTTCAGTCTTTGAAGCCCGTATTTTTTACTAAAAGCCCATAGTTCACTATTTTTTGTTGAAAAACTGGACAGGGAAAAAACTATCAGATTATTGTTTGTAAAATCGAAAAACCCTCGCGTGTCGGTAGCTAAATTTAGACTCTGTACTAACTTTGTACCTGTCAACGAGCCATCTGATTCGTAAAAACCATCAGTGATATTTGAATTGGCATTCACATTCTGACTACCAAAGAAGAGAATTTTATTATCATACAAAGCTATACTTGATACGTTTCTTCTTATTATTTGAGTACCGGTTTTGGTCCCATCAGAAACATATAAGTGAGTCAAGGAAGGTACGTTTGTAAAGGGGGAAGGCTCTCGTGCAATAAAATAAACTCTATCGTTTAAAATTACAGCATTCGACAGTTCTCGAAAAGATTCATGAAGACCTAACAATTGAACAAGGCCATTTGTGGTTCCATCGGTACACCAAAGAAAGGTTTGACTACCTGAATCCCCATCTTTTGCCACAAAGAAGAGAAATTTAGATGTATTAGCTGCTACTAAATTGTTTTGATTAATTAGATTAAAAGGAATAACTAATTTATTGAAAGGGGCAGATTTGCCATTGATTGTCAGTTCAGCAGTTCCTTGACTCGTACCATCAGTATATGCCAAACTACCCCAGCCACTTACCGAATTGCCATTGCCTATGAAATAAAATCTATTCTTGAAGTTATATGGTTTATCAATTAAAATTCGTGAAGCTTCAGTATTCACATCGCCAAGTGGAGTTAAGGTTTGACTTTTCAAGAATGTGAAAGTGAGACAAAAAATCGTAGTCAAGAATAATTTCATAATCGTAATAAATTGAATTCCGTTTAGTCTATGCATCACTAAATCACCCCATTATTTCAACGCCTTGCAACCCACTTCTCACCAACAGTGCATTTTTTCTCACTAGAATTGCACTTTTTCTCTTGGGCAACTTTTTTTGAAGTTATGTTGATTTTTACATAGATTTAGTCGCCAAAAAAACCTGCTCCAATGACTGTCCTCTGGGTCCGATGCTTATTTTATTTATGGCTGATATGTAGCTTTTCGAGGGTTAGTTGGGGGCAGTATCCTCCCCCTGCTCCCGACAAGATAGAATATGCCCAAGAGTTGGAACAGGAAAGCATTCAGAAAAAAGACTCCACCATACTGGCAAAGGCATATTACCAATACGGCAAAGCCTACAATGCTGTGGGCAACCTTCTAAAAGCTAAACAGTTTTATATGAAGGCTGTGTGGATATTGGCCAAACGTGGCGATACTTACGAACTGGGACAGGTGTATCTGCGCTTGTCGGACAATGAAGCCCAACAATCGCACCATGATAAGAGTCTTGAATACGCCCGAACTGCCAGGGGTATTTTCAAACGCATCGGTTCTGACAAAGGCGTGATGATTGCTAATGGCAGTTTTTGTAGATTGTATGATAGGCAGTGGACTAAGCATTTCAACAAGGACCCGAAACACCCGCTCATGGATTCGTTGTGGTACTATCACCGCGCCAGCGAGAAAATAGCCTATCTACTCCGAGACTCGCTCGCAATAGCCGAAGTCAGTCTTGCCTTGGGTAATTTATATTCCTACAAACACGACCGTAAAGCCTTGTCATACATACAGCGTGCCAGAGAAATTTTTGAAAAAAAACAACGAATTTTTGAGCTGGTTTCTACTCAGATAACCTTGGCCAACTGTTATCTATCTTTTGGGGAGCCGCGTCAGGGGTATGAAGCGCTGGAAGTAGGTGAGCGAGTCTATCGGCAGATTCCGCACGAAAGCCTGATGGACCGTGGTTTTTTAGAGGCTTACATGGATTATTACGAAGCTACCGGTAATTATCAAAAAGCATTGGAGTACTCCGAAAAACTCCGGGCATTGGATAAGAAAATCTTACTTTCGGATCACGACGGGGCGATTAGCCGTCTCAGCATCGAATACGAAACCCAAACAAAAGACAACCAAATCAAAAATCAACGTAGCGAAATTGTGCTACGTACAGAGAATGAACGCAACCTGCGCATTTTTTTGGCGGCAAGTATCAGTTTATTATTGGTGGCGGCAGCAACAAGCGCGGCTTTTTACAAACTTTATCGTAAAAATCAACGCATTAGCCACCAAAACGAAGAATTGGTGAAGGAACAAAATCACCGTGTCAAAAACAATTTGCAGATTATATCGAGCCTGTTGAATCTGCAAGCTCGAAGACTTACCGATGAAACTGCAAAAAAAACGATGCGTGATAATCAGCTACGCATAGAGTCAATGGCCATTTTGCACCGAAAACTCTATGAAGGAGAACAATTGACACGGGTCAATTTGGCCGAGTTTATTCTGGAACTGGTAGAAAACGTGGAGCAGTCTTTTGGTCAAGCACCCGTTGAGCGGCAGTTGGAGATAGCTTCTATCTATTTGGAAGCCGATAAAGCGACACTAGTAGGACTGATTTTGACGGAGATATTGACCAATGCCTGGAAGTACGCTTTTCCCAAAGTAGCGTTACCCACCCTTCGAATAAATGCTGCACAGACGGCAAATACTATTCAAATAGAAGTAGCAGACAATGGTCACGGGTGGGACAAATCGCAACATAACACCAAATCATTGGGCATAAACATCATCAAAGCGCAAGCCAAGCAACTTGGCGCAACGTATCAGTTTGAACACGATAATGGGACCGTGTTTCGACTAATGTTTAAAAACTGACAAATCCTACCCGACCATTTAGTAAACCACTCATTAACAATCACTTATGCAACGATTGAAAATCTTGATTGTAGAAGATGAAACTATCACGGCAATGGACATTCGGGAAACATTGGAAGAGGCGGGGCACGCCGTCACCGATGCCGTATGTAGCTATGAAGAGGCTTTGGTATCTATTGGTAAGGACTTGCCTGATTTAGCCATCATTGATATAAAATTGAACCAATCGGCCGCTGACGGCATTGTTCTGGCCAAAGAAATACACCTTCAGTATCAAATTCCTGTCATTTTTTTAACGGCCAACTCTGAACCAAAAACGGTGCAGCGGGCTAAAGAAGTGACTCCTGCTGCCTATTTACTCAAACCCTTTCGGCCCGAAGAGCTTCTGATACAGATAGATTTAGCTTGGAGTTATTTCAAAGAAAAACAAATATCTTTTGAGCGGTATTTATTTTTCCCCATCCAAAACAAAGGTCATAAAAGAATAGACTTAAATGATGTACTGTATATCAAAGCAGCGGGATCTTACACCGAAATATACGTCATGAATGAGCCTAAGCCTTTTGTTGTGAGTATAAATTTATCTAATCTTTCCCAATATTTTTCATCTACAAATTTTTTTCGACTAACACGATCGTTACTGGTCAATTTAAAACAAATTGATAGTATTGAGGCTGAAATATTGCACATGAAAGCAAAAACGCACTGGATTGCAATATCACCGGCCAATCGCAAAGAGTTGTTGCAAAAGCTCACAACGGTCAAAACAAAACCGGTGATATAACATCATGCATGATGGCTCTTTATTGTAAATTATAGAATTGAAGTGAGGATTCGTTTTTGGATAGCATTCCCAAAAACATTACTTCTAAATTGTGAGTAGCCTACGGCATGGACATTACGCAGCAGCGTATTGCTCTTTTTAATCGCCATTATCCAAATCAACTTTCTATCGAAATCAACGATTTACAGCGCCAAAAGGAAACTGGAACGTTGGTCCGAATTGTGTACAATCTATTGGATGGACCTACTAATGAAACCTAAACCATGATACGTGTCATTTTGATTGACGACGAAAAACCCGCCACCGAAGTGCTGGAAATGAAACTCAAACGCCTCAACATGGGCGTACAAATTTTGGCCAAGTTTAACCAACCAGAAGCGGCGGTAGAATTTATACGTGTTACGGCCTTTGACATTTTGTTTCTTGACATCGAAATGCCACGCCTCAATGGTTTCGATTTGTTGCAGCAGTTTGAGGAATTTCATTTTGACGTTATTTTTACCACTGCTTATGACCAATACGCCCTGCGGGCCTTTCGCGTGAGCGCGTTGAACTATCTGCTCAAACCCATCGAAGAAACTGAATTGAAAGACGCGCTCGTGAGTTGGCAACAGAAAAAAATAAAACAATTGCAACTCCCTCAAATACAGACTTTACACGAGCATCTGGTCCCCAAAACACCACCGCAACGCATGGCTCTTCCGACCAACGAAGGCCACGAAATCATCGAAATAAGTCAGATTGTCAGGTGCATGGCCGACACGAGTTACACGCATTTTCATCTGACCGACGGTCGAAAATTGGTTATTTGCCGCACGCTTAAAGAAATAGAACAGGCATTGGGGCCCAACGGGTTTGTGCGGGTGCATCATTCGCACCTCATCAATCCACATTTTTTACGAAAAATCGTAAAGCAGGAAGGCGGCTATTTGTTGATGTCTGACGGGGCTCAGGTGCCCGTTACGAAACAAAAGCGCGATTGGCTGGTGGAGCAGTTTAATGTACCTGGCAGAGGCTGAGTTTAAAATACTTTTTCAAAAACATCTTTCAATACAACTGATACGCCAACCGACTGAAAGAGAGCCGTTTTATCCAGTCCGTGTACCGTTTCTACGCTCCATTCCCCTTTTTCATTTTTCCGAAATACTTCCATTTGAGGTAGTTCTGTAGAGACCAGCACGTATTCTTTCAGGGTTTCAATACTGCGATACGCAATAAATTTATCGGTTTTGTCAAATACCGCTGTGGAAGGCGAAGCAACTTCAATCACCAAGACTGGATTGATTAGATTATCATTTTCTATCGTTTGCGCTTCGCCGTCACTTATCACAATATCTGGATAAAAATAGCTACCGTTCTGAGGATTGAAAACGCGCATGTCACTGCCCAAAACTTCAAAATCCGTTCCTCTTAGTAGATTCCAAAGCAAACCTACTAACGCTGTAGTAATGTAATTATGGATTTTAGTAGCTCCGGCCATTTCAATAAGGGTATTATAAATAAATTCATGCCGACCCTTACTTGCCCGTTCGAAGGCAAGGTATTCTTCAGCGGTAAAAGAAGATGAGATTGCAGGCACCATAACGAGTCTATTTTTAGCGAAAATACAAAGAAATATCAACCTATAAGGCATTGTACATCCTTTTTTTTACCTTTGCACCTTAGAAACACGTCTATGTCCCAACAAATTCTGATTCTTGATTTCGGTTCGCAATTTACCCAACTCATCGCTCGACGCGTCCGCGAACTGAACATTTACTGCGAAATCCATCCCTTCAATAAAATCCCCGAAATTACGCCTGATATTAAGGGAGTTATCCTTTCGGGAAGCCCCTACTCCGTACGAGACGAAGGCTCACCACGGGTAGATATGAGTTTATTCAGGGGCAAAGTACCTTTGTTGGGGGTATGCTATGGAGCGCAACTGCTCGCCCACACGCTGGGCGGCGAAGTCAAAGCCTCCAAACACCGCGAGTATGGCCGGGCCATGCTCACGCACCACTCACATTCAGCACTGTTGGATACAGTCTCTCCGATTACCCAAGTGTGGATGTCGCATGGTGATACTATCGTTTCGGTTCCTGAATCCTTCACAATCATCGGTGAAACCGATTCGGTCAAGGTGGCCGCCTTTCACATCGAGGGCGAGCAAACCTACGGAATTCAGTTTCACCCCGAAGTGACCCACTCAGTAGAAGGAAAAAATATCCTCAAAAACTTTGTGGTAGACATCTGCGGCTGCACGCAAGATTGGACGGCGGCCTCGTTTGTGGAAAGTACCGTCGCCGACCTCAAAGCCCGACTAGGCAACGACAAAGTGGTGATGGCCCTTTCGGGCGGCGTTGACTCGACCGTGGCGGCGTCGTTGGTCCACCATGCAATTGGCAAAAACCTGTACTGTATTTTTGTAGATAACGGCTTGTTGCGCAAAGACGAATACGAAAGCGTGCTGCACTCCTACTTAGATATGGGACTGAATATCAAAGGAGTAGATGCCAAAGCGCATTTTTATGGCGTACTGGCGGGCCTCACCGACCCCGAAGCCAAGCGCAAGGCCATCGGCAAAGCCTTCATTGATATTTTTGACCAAGAAGCCCATTTGATTGAAGATGTAAAATGGCTCGGCCAAGGCACCATTTACCCCGATGTGATTGAGTCGGTGTCGGTCAAAGGGCCTTCGGCAACCATCAAATCACACCACAACGTAGGTGGGTTGCCCGATTATATGAAACTAAAAATCGTGGAGCCGCTCAACACCCTTTTTAAAGATGAAGTTCGGGCCGTAGGCCGTACGCTGGGTCTTCCAGAAGCTATTCTAAAACGCCATCCTTTCCCCGGTCCAGGGCTTGCTATTCGGATTTTGGGTGATATTACGGCCGAAAAAGTAGCCATTTTACAGGATGTTGACGCTATTTTTATCAACGGTCTCAAAAACCGCGGGCTGTACGATCAAGTATGGCAGGCGGGGGCAATGTTACTCCCCATCCAAAGCGTAGGTGTTATGGGTGATGAACGTACGTATGAGCGCGTAGTGGCACTACGGGCCGTTACTTCAGTAGATGGCATGACCGCCGACTGGGCGCACTTACCCTACGATTTTTTGGCCGATGTTTCCAACGAAATCATTAACCGGGTTAAAGGTGTTAACCGCGTCGTGTATGATATTTCGTCAAAACCTCCGGCTACGATTGAATGGGAATAAAAAGTAAGCAGTTCACAGTAGGCAGTCTGCGAATACGCA
>JAIXPV010000763.1 GCA_027486105.1 Runella sp.
GGGGGCAGTGTTAACTATTTTTGCTACTGCCTATTACACTCCCACCCGCAATGCTTGGCGCAATATGCTCATTGCCGTAGCTGGCTTTGGAGTAGCCACCTTGGTATTCGCGATTTCTACCAACTTCTGGTTATCGGTGCTTATGCTCTTTCTAACGGGCGCATTTGACGCCATCAGCGTGGTGATTCGTCAGACGATTCTGCAGGTGGTTCCGCCCGACCACATGCGCGGACGCGTGCTTTCGGTCAACAGCGTTTTCATCAGTTCTTCCAACGAAATAGGGGCGTTTGAATCGGGCGTAGCGGCCAAAGTCTTCGGAACGGTTCCTTCCGTTTTAATCGGTGGCGGGTTAACGATGGTCATTGTGACCTGGGTATGGCTACGTTCCAAAGATTTATTTGGCATAAAATTAACCTAAACAATAAACTATTTTTATATTTTATTTAACGGATAATTATTTGATAATCAAATAATTAATTGGTTTTATGCCAAAAATAAAAGATAATAATCAAACAATATATAAAACAATCCTGCATCATTTGCAGTTTATCCCCCGTTATACCAAATACAATCATTGTTTTGAGCAATCAGCGTTCCTCATATAATAAAAAAAAAAACGCTTTTAAGCGTCACGGCTTAGAAGAAGAGGACTATTATACCGACTCCAACGGTTTTTTAGTGTTTACGGAGGCCTATCACCTCAAACGCGGCTATTGCTGCAAAAACGGCTGTCGGCACTGTCCATACGGATTTCGGAAGGGAGAGAAGTAGAATCAATTTTCAGAAAAGAGATAGAAATGCTTTCAGTTCTCCCAAAACAGGGGAATCTAAATTCCATGCGCCTTTAGTGTAGGTGTGAGAAAAAGTTACATTTTTAGACCCATTTTCACGTTCTGCGAAATCGCAGATGTCCCAACGCATGTAATACAATGGCCATGCTTTCTCTCTTTCCTTTTGTTTCGCATTTTCCTGACTTACTAAACATGCGTGCAGACAATCGGCTCTTGGAGACTACTTTGCGGCAATTTTTCTGAGCAACACATCTAAATTCGGTTGAATAAAATGGCAAGCCAGTTGGAGATTTGTAGCTTGCTGAAAAGTATTAACACTTTCCAGTTTTACTCCGAAGACGGTTTCAATACCTTCATTGACAAATGCAAGACGACTTTCGATTGTGAAGTCTGACGGGTCTAAATCCAACAAAATCCCAATCTTATCAATCGCATTAAATTGACTATCGTTTTGTATAGCTTTTAAAACTTTGCGCAGCGTATCCTTATGATCTTTACCGCCACCACCCAACTCTTTCAACTCAATTTCTCGGACTTATAAATCAGGGGCTAACACTTTTATGAAAGCGGCATCTTGTTTGCCTTCCACTATAACTACTTTTCTCATTATTCGCCGCGTATGGTATCTCCCGAAGCAAGTTCGTACTCTAAGGTTTCTAAATCGTGTTTCACCCCAATAATCTGTTGGCTTCTAGGACTTCTTCCCAGTTCAAAATACCCTCCCATGTCCGTAAACTCCTCTTCCGAACACACCTGCTGAAATGCCTTGATCATTTCCAAACTGTGCGTTGTGGCAAACAACTGAATATTATAATGCTTGCACAACTTCAGCAACATCCGCCACACTTCAGCCTGCGCGGTGTAGTGAATACCGTTTTCGATTTCGTCGATGAGGAGGATGTTGTATTTTTTATCAAACCTTCGGAAGTCTAAAATATTAATTATATAACGAATAATTTTTTGAATAGCATCTCCAAAGTAGTGAATAGGCTGATATGTCGCTTCGCCTTTTTTTCGCAAGAATAGGGTGTCAGGA
Organism: Runella sp.; assembly: GCA_027486105.1. Lineage (GTDB taxonomy): Bacteria > Bacteroidota > Bacteroidia > Cytophagales > Spirosomataceae > Runella. Next base: position 1,828 of record JAIXPV010000763.1, read on the forward strand.
CGACTTGAAAATGTCCGAACTTCTTCAATTTTTTCATCTATAAGCTGTATAACCTCTTCAATAATTTTGTTCTCACCTTTAATGAACTAATCATCAGAAAACTTAGTTAAATTTTCCATTTTGGGAATCTGTAAAGACTTATCAGCAATAAATTTTACAGTTGCATCTTCATTCCTACTACCACCAAAGGCATAGCCGGGTAAAGGAGTATTTTTAAGAATAGCATTTTCTACCCCATTTATAAGAGTTGTTATTTTGATTTTGAGGTCAGTATTCTGATTAAAGTATAGATTTGAAATGGCATCCTGATCTTGAGTCGGTTTTTCTATACTTCTCACTACTTGATCAAATTCCCAATAGCTACCATAAAGAGTTACAAACAGCGCCTCCAACAACGCCGTCTTTCCCGAGTTGTTTTTGCCCGTGATGAGGTTGATCTGTTCAAAGCCGCTGATGGCGGTTTTCTCAAAACAACGAAAATTTTCTATTTCAATACTTTGTAGCATAAGGTGATGCTTTTTTTCAAAGTTAAGAAAAAACAGGAACAGACATCAATCCACCAAAACACTTTGCGCTTTCAGCGAAGCCGTTAGACGACGAATAAGGGCTTTTTGCTCGGTAGGATAGTCCAAACTTTCCAATGCTTCTTCAAAGAGTTGATAACTCCACCCCTGTATTTTTATTTTTTCTGTTTTCAAACGTTTCTCAAAGGTTTCTACTTCCTCTTCACTAGCCTGTTTTTGGGCAACTTGCGCTGCCAACAGCAGATAATCTGCCAAACGGTTTTCTTCAGATCTGAATTTTGTCCGGTCCAGCCCAAATAGGTATTCGTAGGCTTTGTCTGGTTGTTCATTCATCAAATACACTTCGGCCGCGCTGAGTTGCACCATCGGAGGTGGATTGCGAACGGCTTCATACATGTTAAGCGCTTTATCAAACGCCGCGCCGCTTTTACCAGTCGTGGGGCTATAACTTTTGTACCACACCCCTCGGCGTCCCCAAAGGTTAGGCGCAAAAAGTTTGTAATCGTTCACCAGCAGCTCATAATCTTTGATAGCCCCCAGCGAATCACCCAGTTTCCATTTGGATTGGCCTCTGAGATCTATATAAAGTGCTACAGGAAGTCCACGTTGCGTTTGTTGCCCAAGAGATTTTTGAAGTTCTTTATCATACTTAAAATAACGCTCTATGACCACATTCATGCTGTCGATGGCGCGACGGTATTGATGGGTATGAAAATAAAACCGCGACCACAACTCAACCGCATATTTCCCTTCGGTTGAATCAATGCGCTGTACTTCTTTCATGTATTCGACAAAGCGCGGAATATCGCCCATATTCACCTTTTTCCCCGCCTGATTTAAGTACGCCCGCGCCATTTCCTTGGTTTTGGGAAAAGGTTTGGGAAGCTCTACCCCCATTTCGTCGCCCAACAACAAGCGCTCTTCAAAGGAACGGAATTCCTGATTCATTGAAGGCGGGGTTAGTTTATTTCGGAACAACACAATGGATTTGATTCCTTTAGCTTTGTACCACTCGGTTGGGAATTGCTTCAGTTCATTTTTAACCAGATGCAGGCTTTGTATCTGCGTATCCAACCAACCCGTCATCGGAACAGCGCTCAGATTACATTCGGTTAGGTTAACCGTTCCTTGGGGCATACGGAGTTGCTGAATCACGAGCCACAAGTCTTTTTCCTCCCAATATTTATTGCGTGACAAATCCAGGTTAACCAATTTACGGCAATTGGCCAATGACGCTGGCAAAGACCGAAGTTGGTTGTGGTTTTTGGCTGGCACTTGGTCCAACGCTCGGCTATTGATGTTCCGATTAAAATACACGGCATCAGCGTCGGCAAGGTTCAGAAAGGTTAGGTGCTGCAATTTTCCCAGCGAATGGGGCAAGGCTTCCAAACGACAATTCGACAGCATTAACATTTCGAGGCTATCGCAGTCGCCCAATGTTTCAGGAAGTTTGGAAAATGGGTTATGAGAAACATCAAGCGCTCTGAGGCGTTTCAATTGACCGATGGAATTGGGAAGCTCGGTCAATTCGTTATTATTTAATTGTAGATTTTGCAAGCTAACCCAACTGCCGATATTTTTGGGTAATTCGGTCAATTTATTCCCTCTCGCATTGAGCTCCTTTAGTTTTTTGCACTTTGAAAATTCTGCAGGAAGCCTTATCAGGTTGTTGTCGGCTAAGAAGGCCATCTCCAATTCAACCGCATTAACCAACCCTGATGGCAGTTCGGCCAATTGGTTATTTTCCACATTCAATATTCTGAGCTTTAGGGCTTTGCCTATATCATTAGGCAACTCTTTCAGTTGATTATTATTGACGATAAGGTTCCTGAGCTTCGTCAGCTTGCCCAAATCAGGCAATTGGGTGAGACGATTTTCGGCCAGATTGAGCGTTTCCAATTCAGTCATTCTTTCTATCCCTTTCGGCAAATCCTCTCCCAGTACCCTTTCAAGTTGAAGCACTTTCAACCCAATGGATTTTGAAAAATCAGGCATTGAGGAAAGCGGATTTTTCCGCAATGAATCTTCGGATAAATTCCAAAAAATCAATTCTTTTAGGTTGGGGAATGCTATCTTTATAGCCGCAGAAAAAGAAGGTAAAGTACTCATTCTCAAATAAAACGACTCTAATCTCTGACAACGATTCAAGGCGTTTATCAATTCATCGGGCTCGGAAAGTGTACAACTATTTACCGAAAGATGCTGTAATGAATCACTTAAACCTTTAAAATCAGCCCCATTGAATCTAAAGTTACTGATTTCTAACCCCTTTAAAGAGGCAAATTCAGACAAAGTCTTTGGGTAAGTTAACAAGGGTTGTACCTTATTCTCATAATACTTTCCTTGGAGCGTTATATACTCAAGCGTTTTTAGCTCGGCAAGCCCATCGGGCAATTGTCCTTCAAACGATGAAATCTTGAGTGATTTGAGATTTTTACATTCTCCCAATGCCAATGGTAAACCCATTTGTTTTGAGGGCAACTCTATGTCCAGAGCGGCCAACTGCTTAAAATTGGGTAACACAGGCCAAACAGCACTTAAATCTAGGCTGCCAATCATTTTAAGACTGAGCCCTTCCAAACCTTTCAACTTCGCTACGTTAGCGGGTATCTTTAGGGTGTCACCTGGTTTGATGATGTTCCCACTTATACTCAAATACTTTAACTTGGGCAATCGACTCAGTTCGTCAAAAAGAGCGGCCATTTTTACCGAATCTGATCTTGAAATTTGGACAAATACCTGCTCAACATCCACTAATTGCGCAAGTGGTGCATCCAAAGGTTTGGTAAACTCATTCAAAACCAACACTTTAACAGGCTTGCCATTCTTGAAATCAATTTCGGCCTGTTCATAATTTTTGGCAGCAAATTGCCTATTGAATCTTTCCTGATAGGGATTCTGCCAATTTTGGGCTTGCAGATATTGGGGAGCAACGACCACCCAAACCATTAGCCATAAGTAACGAGTCATGAAATTCATTCTTACAAGCTGTTAATCTGTTCTTTAAGTAAGTTCTTACTCCACCAACCGCCGCAATTCGTTCAGTTTGAGTAAGGCTTCAATCGGCGAAAGAGTGTTGATATCCAAGGCTTTGAGCTTGGTTTTGAGTTCTTCTATTTTGGGGTCTTGCGGCTCAAATAGGGTCATTTGGTAGTTTACTTTGGGCATTTCCTTCACCGCTTTGTTGGTTTCTGCCCGTTGATGACTCTTTTCGAGGCTGTGCAGAATGTCGTTGGAGCGCAGTACAATCTCTTGCGGCATCCCAGCCATTTGCGCCACGTGAATCCCGAAACTGTGCTCGCTGCCCCCTTCTTTCAACTTACGTAGGAAAATCACTTTATTGCCCACTTCCTTCACGGCCACGTTAAAGTTTTTGATGCGCGGAAAATCGTCGGCCAATTGGTTCAGTTCGTGGTAGTGCGTGGCAAACAGCGTTTTGGCGCGGTGGCGCGGGTGGTTGTGCAAAAACTCCGCAATGCTCCACGCAATACTGACCCCGTCGTACGTACTCGTTCCTCGCCCGATTTCGTCCATCAGCACGAGGCTCCGCTCGCTGAGGTTGTTGAGAATACTTGCCGTTTCGGTCATCTCAACCATGAACGTGCTCTCCCCGCGACTCAGGTTGTCGGAGGCCCCCACACGGGTGAATATTTTATCTACCAACCCGATTTCGGCCTCAGCGGCAGGCACAAAACTACCCATTTGGGCCATCAGCACGATGAGCGCGGTTTGGCGCAGCAAAGCCGATTTTCCCGCCATGTTGGGCCCCGTGATGATAATTATCTGCTGTGTTTCGTCGTCCAGATACAAATCGTTGGGTACGTAGCTTTCGCCCAACGGCAGTTGCTGCTCGATCACGGCATGGCGTCCTTCTTTGATTTTCAGCGATTTATCTTCCGTAATTTTGGGTTTATTGTAATTGTTTTTGCGGGCTACTCGCGCAAAAGATGCCAACGCATCCAATACCGATACTACGCGAGCATCCTGCTGCACCGCTGCTACATAATCGTTGGCCGTCATGACCAAGTCGTTGAAAATGCGCTGCTCAATGGCAAATATCTTATCTTCGGCACTCAGGATTTTATCTTCGTACTCTTTCAGTTCGGGCGTGATGTAGCGCTCGGCATTCACGAGTGTTTGCTTCCGAATCCACTCGGGTGGTACGCGGTTTTTGTGGGAGTTGGTCACTTCGAGATAATAACCAAACACCTTGTTGTAGGCGATTTTGAGGGAGGTAATACCCGTCCGTTCAATCTCACGGTTTTGAATTTGTATCAGATAATCTTTACCTGAAAACGCCAGTTTGTGCAAAACGTCCAAATCAGCATCAATGCCGCTCTTGATCATACCGCCCTGATTGGTCACCACGGGCGGGTCTTCGCGGAGTTCGGTTTCGATTTTTTCCAGCAAAAACTCACAGGGATTGAGCTGGTCGGCGTATTTGCGCAAGGGCGTCAGCGAGGACGACGGCGAAACGGACAACGGAGTTTCGGGTTCGTTACTGTCTAATGCCCCTTCTGCTTTTATATTCTTTCCTTTTGTTTCGTCATTCCAGGCTTTTTGCAATAGTTCTTTCACGGGTGCAATGTGGCTCAACGACTTCTTCAGTTGGAGCAGTTCGCGCGGGTTGATGCGCCGAACGGCCACTTTGGAAATGAGGCGTTCGAGGTCCCCGATTTGTTTTAGATGCAGGGTGATTTCGTCCAGCAATTCTTCGTTTTGCAGAAAAAACTCCACCGTTTGCAGGCGCTCTTCAATCGGTGCTTTGTCTTTCAGTGGCAACACCAGCCACTTACGCAGCAGCCGCGCACCCATGGGCGTCACGGTTTGGTCGAGTATCTGAATCAACGGTACGCCGCCTTCTTGTTGGGGATATACCAATTCCAGATTGCGAATGGTGAAGCGGTCGAGCCACACGTATTTTTCTTCGTCGAGGCGCGTCAGGCGCGTAATGTGCTTTACGTCTTTGTGCTCGGTATCGGCCAAATACCGCAAAATCACCCCCGCCGCAATGATGCCTTCGGTGAGGGTTTCGACGCCAAATCCTTTGAGCGAAGTGGTTTGAAAATGCTTGATGAGAATTTCGTAGCCGAACTCATACGTATAAGCCCAATCTTCGAGGCAAAAGGTATGAAATTTATCCCCAAACAACTCACCAAATTCTTGACGGTATTTTTTACAGTACAGTACCTCCGACGGCGCAAAACTTTGCAGCAATTTTTCGATGTATTCTTTGTTGCCCTGAGTGGTCAAAAACTCACCCGTAGAAATATCCAAAAAGGCAATCCCGAAAGTGTTTTGTTTGCCAAAATGAACCGACGCCAAATAATTGTTCCGTCGGGTATCCAGCACATTATCATTGAATGAAACCCCCGGCGTTACCAGCTCCGTTACTCCGCGCCGTACGATTCCTTTCGCCACGGCGGGGTCTTCCAACTGATCACAAATGGCCACGCGCTCACCCGCCCGAACGAGTTTTGGAAGGTAGGTATCCAACGAATGATGCGGAAAACCCGCCAATTCTTCCTGCGCACCGCCGTTGTTGCGACGCGTAAGCACAATGCCCAAGATTCGGCTTGCGCGGATGGCATCTTCCCCAAACGTCTCGTAAAAATCCCCCACTCTAAAGAGCAACATAGCTCCGGGATAGCGTGATTTTATTTGATTATATTGGCGATTAAGCGGGGTTTCTTTGGGTTTAAGGGGTTCAGTCGAGGTTTTACCAGTACGGGCCATGTGTTAATATTAAATAAAAAATAGAAGGCAAAAATAGCCAAAATATCGCAGTTTTGAGTAATACTTGTTACTCCTTGCCTCTTATAACAAGTGATACTTTTTTCATTAATTTTGATTAACTCCCCTCTTTGCTTCAACCTTAAAGCCTAAACCTGCGAACGATTATGAATAAATCATCGGAAGAACGTCGCGATTTTTTAAAACTAACGGGAACCATGGGCCTTGGCCTGCTCTCTGCGGGCGTCACACAGGGCTGTGCCACGGCCAAGCCAGTTTCTTCCCTCAATCCTATTCAACAACAAGCGCTCAAGCCTCACACGCAGAAGTTTAACATGAGTGGCTACGGTGCACCCAAAATAGAAACCGTCAGAATTGGATATATTGGCCTCGGCAATCGCGGTTCTGGTGCGCTGAACCGCATCGTTTACCTCGAAAATGTGGAGGTGAAGGCCCTTTGCGACATCCGGCCCGAAAAGGCCCAAGAAGCCAAAAAGAAACTGGAAAATACGCCCCATAATCCAACGCTCTATTCGGGAGGCGAAAACGAATGGAAAAAACTCTGCGAGCGCGATGACATTGACTTGGTCTACATTTGCACCCCCTGGAACCTCCACGCACCTATGGCCCTCTACGCCATGGAACAGGGCAAGCACGTAGCCGTCGAAATTCCCGCCGCTACTACCTTGGAAGACTGCTGGAAACTCGTCGAAACCTCCGAGCGGACGCGCAAACACTGCATGATGCTCGAAAACTGCTGTTATGACTTTTTCGAACTACTCACGCTCAACATGGCCCGTCAGGGATTTTTTGGGGAAGTGGTTCACGTGGAAGGAGCCTACATTCACGACATTTACGATTCGTTTTTCGATAAAAACAAACGCTACGACCTTTGGCGGCTGAAAGAAAATCAACGCAACGGCAACCTCTACCCAACGCACGGATTAGGGCCCATTTGTCAGGTTTTAAACATCAACCGTGGCGATAAAATGGACTACTTGGTTTCAATGGCGAGCAACGATTTTATGCTGGCACCGAGGGCCCACGCATTGGCCGCTACGGATGCCGATTTCAAGCAATTTGCCAATGCGTCGTTTCGTGGCAACATGAACACGACCACGATTCGCACCCAAAAAGGCAAAACCATCATGGTTCAGCACGATGTAACCTCGCCCCGACCGTATTCACGCATTCATTTGATAAGTGGCACCAAAGCTACCGCCCTCAAATACCCGCTACCCGGTAGGATTTCAACGGGACACGACTGGATTTCCGAAGAAGAATATAAAAAACTGGAAGAAAAATATCAGCCCGAAATCATCAAACGCATCGGCGAACTGGCCAAGAAAGTGGGCGGCCACGGCGGCATGGACTTTCTGATGGACTGGCGTCTGATTGACTGCCTGCGCAATGGCCTGCCGCTCGACCAAGACGTATACGACGCCGCTTCGTGGAGTGCGATTGCACCGCTGAGCGAGTGGTCGGTGGCTAACCGCTCGACCTCCATCGACGTGCCTGATTTCACAGGCGGGTCGTGGAAAAATAACGCACCCGTCGATATTTCCATGACCAAAGGCGGCAATACCCGAATCAAAGAACGTTCACTCTAACTCACCCACCTCCATCTGTACCTCTGATTTTCTTTATTTTATGAACATCCATATTTCTAAAAACCCCGCTGATTTAGGCGAGATTTCCGGACAAAAAGCGGCTGAGCTAATCCGCAACGCCATTGCCGACAAAGGCTTTGCCAACGTTATTTTGGCCACGGGGGCGAGTCAATTCGGGACGTTACAAACACTTATTGACGATAAAGACATTGATTGGAGTAAGGTCACGATGTTTCACCTCGACGAATACATCGGCTTGCCGCTTTCGCACCCAGCGAGCTTCCGAAAATACCTTAAGGAGCGTTTCTTGGAGCAGGTTCCGCCGCTGAAAGCGAGCCATTTGATTGATGGTGAAGTCAATCCCGAAGAAGAATGTACGCGATTAGGCGCGTTGATTCAACAATTTCCCATCGACGTAGCACTGGTCGGCATTGGTGAAAACGGCCACTTGGCCTTCAACGACCCCCCAGCTGATTTTGACACTGAAAATCCGTATATCGTGGTAAATTTGGACGAACCCTGCCGCCGTCAGCAGATGAACGAGGGATGGTTTGCGACCTTGGAAGATGTCCCCAAACAGGCCATTAGTATGTCGGTAAAGCAAATCATGAAAACCACGCACATTATCTGCTCCGTACCCGATTTACGAAAGGCGCAAGCCGTCAAAGATTGTTTGGAACATGATGTAAGTAACCTATATCCTGCGAGTATTTTACAAAAACACCCCAATTGCAGTTTGTATTTGGATGAACTTTCGGCGAGTTTGCTTTCAAAGAAAAGGCAGTAATTGCGGGATTGTTGAAAAAAAACACCAACAGCTTTCGAAACAATCTCAATTCAGGCTATATATCGTTCGCATAATCCATTGGTAGACAAACAACCATACAAACATTTGACTACCAATGGATTATTTTAAATCTGCACTTTAAGCCTTAATACATATTGGGAAATCAAGCGAAAAAATTGAACAACTACCTCCTATTCTGATTTAGTTTCCCTTTATCAAAAAGGCAATAATCTCAGGAAATGAGGCTGCTTTCTCATTTTCAGAATCGTATTCCACCAAGCAATAAACATTGTAAAACGGGGCTTTCCCAGGTTCGACTATTTGATAAGCAACCACTTCTTTTTCCTTGTTTTCGAGTATCCACGTATCTTTATTTTCTATCCTGTCAACCTGGACAGAATATCCCAATCCTCTCTCCAACAATTCTGAAATTAGTATCCATACTGGTTCATTTTCCATACTAAAATTAAAATCTGTTCAACTACGATTTGGTTTTTATATGCTGTATAGACAGGGATTTATGCCGAGCCCCACCCTTACAGCTCTTTTGTAGACATGAACAGGCACACTGTAACCAATTCAAGCAGAAACAGTTGTGAAATTTCACCTCTAACGTTGAGTCCTGACAATCAAAGATGTGGCAGGTTTTTTTACAATAATAAACGAAAGACAGGACTGCACAAACAAAAAGAAGCACAATCTGCTGGCAATTTATTAAACGTTCATTTTGGGATATACATTAAACGCATTATTAGAATAATAAAACGACAGTAGCTTACACCCGATTAAACCGAAACCTCGCCATCAAATTTAGAATTCCAAGCTTTTTTTTACCATATTGTATGGGTCAGAAAAATTCTTTTGCGCTCAATCTGCATGACTTTCAGTATCTTTGTATCATCCTCTTGCAGAATTACTAAATACATTCGCCAGTCAGTTGGTTGTGTGAATTATAATTTCTACTGAATCAGTAATTATAATTCAAACTTTTTCGTTTTTAATATAGGGCGGTTTCCTGAATAGGCTTAGACTTAATAACTCTTCTTCTTCTCTTGATTTTTCGCTTCGTACATTTAGCCTATCTAACCTTTAATTTTAATGAAACTTAAAGAAAACGTAAAATTTGTTGCCCAAGAAAAAAGTCAATTTTTCCCAACCCTAAAAAAAAGAGTAGACGCCTATTTTAAGGAAAACAATATCCCTAAACATGCCAACCGAACGATGATTGTCAAAACGGTCGTTTTGTTGAGCGCCTACATTCTTCCTTTTATCTGTATTCTCGCTTTTCAGCCCTCGCTCGCCGTAAGCATCCCGCTTTGGATTATCATGGGATTTGGTATATCGGGCATCGGAATGAGCATCATGCACGATGCCAATCACGGCGCCTATTCAGACCGTACATCGGTCAACAAATGGTTGGGTTACTCTATCTATTTGGCTGGAGCAGGCGTGCTAAATTGGAAATTACAACATAATATCCTTCACCACACGTACACCAATATTGTACCCATGGACGAGGACATTCGCGACCGGGGTATTGTTAAACTTTCTCCCCACGCTGAAGCCAAAGGAGTACACCGCTTTCAGTGGCTATACGCGTTCTTTTTTTATGGAATTCTTACGCTATATTGGGTACTTTTGAAAGATTTCATCCAATTCGTTTCGTACATCCGCAACGGCGTCAATAAGCAGACCAAAGCCCAAAACGCCATGACGCTCCTTAATTTAATCGTGGTTAAATCGACCTATCTCGCCATCTTTTTGGTGCTGCCAGTGGTGGTTTTCTCGATTCCTTTTTCAGAAATCCTCATTGGTTTTCTGGTCATGCACTTCACCGCTGGGCTGGTATTGACGGTTATTTTCCAATTGGCACACACCGTAGAAGGAACATCCTACCCGATGATTCCAGAAACGGGCATTGTGAACAAAGATTGGGCCATTCACCAACTGGAAACTACGGTCAATTTTTCGCCGCGCAACAAGTGGTTGTCGTGGTATGTAGGTGGCCTGAATTTCCAGATTGAGCACCACCTCTTCCCCAAAATCTGTCATGTCCATTATCCCAATATCGCGCCCATCGTCAAACAAACAGCCGAAGATTTTGGGCTGGTTTATATGGAGAACCCCTCGTTTTGGAGCGCGCTACAATCGCACGTAGATACGTTGAAACGCTTTGGTGGTTTACCAGACCTCAACGAGGCAATTGGCTAAAAAATACACTCCTTGATTATCAAATCCCCAGCGTACTGTTGGGGATTTTTTTGTTTTCGGCGCACCAATCTATATAACAGCAACAAAAAATGATTTTTTTGGATAAAAGATAGGTTGGTAAAGGATAGTTTTGCCGAAATTTCGCGGTTATTTGCATCATACTACACATCCTAATATCCCCTAAATCGGTATGATTCAGAAGCTTTACCTCCAATTCTTTTTCATTTTCTTCTCTCTTTATGTATCCGCCCAAAGCGATTTAAAAGCCACCTATCTGCGTTCTGAATACAAAATCAGCCCCGTCACCGACGTGGCTCATCCGCGTTTGAGTTGGGAATTGACCTCTGCTGTCAATAGTCAGTACCAAACAGGCTATCAAATTCTGGTAGCGTCTTCGATTGCCCTACTAGAAGAAGGAAAAGCTGATTTGTGGGACAGCAAAAAAGTCTCTAGCAACGCCACTTCCCAAATTGAATACGCAGGAGGAGCACTTGAATCACGACAAGTTTGCTTTTGGAAAGTACGCAGTTGGGACAAAAAGAATCAGCCTGGGCCTTGGAGCGCACCCGCTACCTGGGAAATGGGATTATTGCAAAAAACTGATTGGAAAGCCGACTTTATCGGGCTCAATTTGAACCATTTAGGAAAAGGCAAAGAATACCATTTACCACCCGCGCCTTTTATTCGTAAAGAAGTGGAGATAAAAGGTCCGATAAAAAAAGCTCGGTTGTATATAACCGCGCTGGGCCTATATGAATTTCAAATCAACGGAAAGAAAATTGGTAGAGATTACCTCACACCTGGCTGGACCGACTACAACAAACGCCTTTATTATCAAACATTTGACGTAAGCAAAGACCTGCGCCCCGGCGAAAACGCCTTGGGTTCTATCATTTCGTACGGTTGGTATGCGGGATATTTGGGCTATGCTTTGTTGGTCAGAAATCCGGTCGTAAAAAACTTTTACGGCGATGACCCTGCCCTGAAAGCCCAATTGGAAATTGAATACACCAACGGTCAAAAAGAAATAATTGCGACTGATAATACGTGGAAAGCCAACTACGGCCCCATCGTAGAATCTGATATTCTGAACGGAGAAGTCTACGACGCAACCAAAGAACTAACGGGCTGGAATCAACCCAATTTTAATGATACCGCTTGGAAAAAAGTCATGACCATCTCGGATAAAACCGACCGGCTACTTCAGGTCTATCCTGGAGACCCCGTACAGGAAGTGGCGCGGCTAACCCCAAAAAATAGTAAACAAATGGGCAAAAACGTCTATTTGGTCGATATGGGGCAAAATTTTGCGGGTCTGATTCGCATTCGATTCAAAGCCGCCAAAGGCGATTCTATTCTTTTTAGATTCGGTGAAATGCTTTATCCTGACGGTAAACTCATGACCGAAAACCTGCGCAAAGCGCGAGGAACCGACCTGTACATTGCTAAAGGCGACCCCAACGGCGAAATCTACGAGCCGCGTTTTACCTACCACGGTTTTCAGTACGTGCAAATAGAAGGCTTGAAGTATGCGCCAGGAATGCAAGACATTCTGGGGATTGTGCTGTCGTCGGCTACGCCCAAAGCGGGGACGTTTGAAACCGACAATGCTTTTGTCAATCAACTGTACCACAACATCCTCTGGACGCAACAGTCTAATTATCTGGAGGTTCCGACCGACTGTCCGCA
>JAIXPV010000295.1 GCA_027486105.1 Runella sp.
GTTTGCAAACGTAACCGCAAACGTTTGCGGTTTTTGTGAAAATGAATTTCAGGTCTTTAAAAAATTAAATTATATTTGTTTAAAAAAACGGGTGTAAAATCACATTTTCTTCGGCCTAAAAATTGTATGTTTTAACACCGTTTATTGTAAAAATGATATTTCCTAAAAACGATGACCAAAAATACGCCTGTCACCATTAAAGACATAGCACACGCCCTGAATTTATCGGCTTCTACCGTCTCGCGTGCCCTGCGGGGTATGCCCGAAATACATCCCGAAACGCGGCAGGCCGTTTTGCAATTAGCGCAAGAATGGGACTACCAACCCAATCAGCTGGCCAAGAATCTCGTGAAAAGCCGTACCCGAACCATCGGGGTAATTTTGCCTTCTTTGAGTTACTACTTTTTTTCCTCAGTTCTCAACAGCATCGAAGAAGCGGCCATGCAGGCTGGTTATAGCGTGGTGGTGTGTCAGACCAACGAGTCGTATTTGCGTGAAGTGGCGCAAATACAAAATTTGCTCAACAGTCAGGTGGAAGGGTTTATCATTTCGTTGGCGCGCGATACCCAAGACCTTGATCACATCAATCGGCTATTGCGGAAGCAAATTCCCGTGGTGATTTTTGACCGCTATGCCGAAGGAATCGAAGCCTCCAAAGTGATTGTGGACAATAAGTTGGCGGCCTTTAAAGCCACCGAGCACCTCATCGAAAACGGGTGCCAACGGTTGGGATGTTTGGCGGGGCCGCCCAATCTGTTAATTAGCAATCAGCGGTTGGAAGGATTTAAAGAAGCTTTGCGAAAATATGATTTACCTTACAACGAGCGTTATATATTTCACAGTGACTTTACCCAAGAAAATAGCATGATGCAAGCCCTGAGCATGATGGCTCTGCCCGAGCCTCCCGACGGAATTTTGACCATGAGCGACCGCATTGCTTTTTCGACCATGTATGCTCTGAAGCAGAAAGGAATACGTATTCCCGACGACGTGGCAATTGTCAGCTTCAACAACGAGCCTACTTGTATTTACTTGTCGCCGTCGCTGTCGAGCGTGAACCAATCTATTCAGGAAATGGGCTCTCAGGTGGTGAGGCTGTTGCTCAAACAACTAGAATCTGAGCACAGCGTACCCGAAACAGTGACCCTCTCCACCCAGTTGATGGTCAGAGAATCTTCGATGCTTTCTAAGAAAAAAGTTAGTTGATTGGGCACGCTTTTCTCTTATTTAATGGGTAATTTTACCTCACTAAACTCCTTTATCAGTAGTACTGTAAAAGATTAACAACTGTTTATAACGATATTTAATCATGCAAAGACGTTCAGCAATACGGAACTTGACCATGGCCGTGGGAGGATTGATGAGCCTTCCGACTTGGGCTTCTGGTTGGACCCCCGAATCCATCGGAAAGGTATCAACGTTGTCCTTCAGTGAAGAGGGAACATTGGCCGAAATCGTAGAAACCATCATTCCCGAAACCACTACTCCTGGCGCTAAATCGCTTAAAGTGCATCAATTTGCGATGCGGATGATCAACGATTGCTACGGAGAAGCCGCCCAAAAAGGATTGAAAGAGGGACTTGCTACGACCGACATCGCATCCAAACTGGCATACGGAAAAGCATTTGCGGAAACAGAACCCGCCCAACGCCTTGAGTTGCTCAAAAAGCTGGCAAATTCGCCAGATGTGGCCACGAAACAGTTTGTAAACATGATTAAAGGCCTGACCATTCAGGGGTATCAAAACTCTGAATACGTGATGGTTAACATTCAGAAATACAACATGGCCCCAGGCTTTTATCACGGATGTGTTCCGATTACTAAAGCACAGGGAAAGATTGAGAAAAAAACGGACCGGTAGGCCACTTATCAGCTAAAGCATAACCCACAAAATGTCTTATTTCAATATAGATTCCATCAAAGACCGTACGTTTGACGCCATCGTTATCGGCTCGGGTATCAGTGGAGGCTGGGCGGCCAAAGAGCTGACTGGCAAAGGATTGCGCACGCTCGTACTGGAGCGCGGCCGCAATGTGCAGCACGTGACTGATTACCCCACTACGCTCAAAAATCCTTGGGAGTTTGACCACTTGGGTCAAATGCCCAAAGCCGTCAAAGACGCCAATCCCATCGTCAGCCGTTGTTACGCTTTCAACGAAGACGCTGCGCATTTCTTTGTGAAAGATGCGGAGCACCCTTACGTGCAGGAAAAACCGTTTGACTGGATTCGCGGCTATCAGGTTGGCGGTAAGTCCCTTCTCTGGGCGCGCCAAACGCAGCGCTGGTCAAAATACGATTTTGAAGGCCCCGCCCGCGATGGTTTTGCGGTGGAGTGGCCCATCAGTTACGACGATATTGCGCCTTGGTACAGTTACGTCGAAAAATTTGCGGGAATTTCGGGAAACAAAGACGGATTACCCCAATTGCCCGACGGGGAGTTTTTGCCGCCACATGAGCAATCGTGCGTGGAGAAATACTTCAGTGAGCAAATGGCGAAGCATTACAGCGGTGCGCGTCCCATCATCATCGGGCGTTGTGCGCACCTGACCAAGCCCAACCAAATTCACTACGACCAAGGCCGCGCACAGTGCCAAAACCGCGCCCTGTGTCAGCGTGGGTGTCCGTACGGCGGGTATTTCAGCAGCAATGCTTCCACCATTCCGTGGGCGCAGCGCAGCGGCAAAATGACGCTGAAGCCTGATTCGGTGGTGCATTCCATCCTATACGACGAAAAACTCGGCAAAGCTACGGGCGTGCGGGTGATCAATGCCAACACCAAAGAGGCCGTAGACTACTACGCCAAAGTCATCTTTGTCAATGCGGCGGCCCTGAATACCAATTTGATTTTGCTGAATTCAAAATCCAATCGTTTCCAAAACGGCTTGGGTAACGACAGCGGCGTGTTGGGTAAATACGTGGCCTTCCACAATTACCGCACGAGTATTTCGGGAGAATACGAAGGATTTATGGATACTACCACAGAGGGTATCCGTCCTAACAGCAGTTATATTCCGCGTTTCCGTAACGTATTTAAGCAGGAGACGGACTTTTTGCGCGGCTACGCGGCGGGCTTCGGCGCCAATCGTATGACCTACACCGACCGCTCGGCTCTAGGCGAAGACCTGAAAAACAGCCTGGCCGAGAAGAAATACGGTCGCTGGAGCGTGGGCTCACACATGATGGGCGAGACCATACCGAAAGAAACCAATTATGTGGCGCTCGACTCCCAGTTGACCGACCCGTGGGGCATTCCACAGTTGAAGATTTCGGTCAGCTACGACGACAACGACGAGAAGATGATCAAGGATTTTCACGAGCAGTTGACGGAGATGTTTACCAAAGCAGGTTTTACCAACATCAAAACCAACGACATACCCAACAAAGCCCCTGGCCTCGACATTCACGAGATGGGCGGCGTGCGCATGGGCAAAGACCCCAAAACGTCGATGCTCAATAAATTCAATCAGCTGCACGCCTGCAAAAATGTATTCGTCACCGACGGTGCCTGCATGACCTCCACGGCCACGCAAAACCCGTCCCTGACCTACATGGCCCTCACCGCCCGCGCGGCAGACTACGCCGTGAAGCAGCTGAAGGCGAAGAATTTGTAGAAGTTGCAGTATCCGTCTGACTGGCTGGGCGCCCCCGTTTGGAACCGTCGGACGGATACTGTCAAGTTATTTATGATTCAAAAGAGCGGGGCATTGCTTCGCTCTTTTGCCGCTTTAAGTAGTATACACACGGAATAGTATCAACGGCCGAATTTTACCCCAAAATTGACAAAGCCTAACTTTCCCGATTGGGTATTAAATGGGGCAGTGGTTGAGGTGTAATTGCCTCTGGACCGTTGCGAAATTTCAGTAAAAGCAGGTGTATAGTTGGCAAATAATGAAATGTTGCGATAACCTGCTTCTGCCAAAAAGCTTATGCTTTTTGCATTGGAGTTATCAGTAACATAGGAAATCTCTTTTGTACTTACAATTGGACCTTCTGACCGTGTTGTCCGTCCCCCCCCCGAAACATCACTGCCAGAAGAATAAATACCCCAACCATTAGGTGCTCCGCCATGAATAGGTTGCTTTACAGAGCTCTTATTAAAACGTATCCCAACGCCAAATGAAAATGATTCTCGCCCTTTTTTATCCTTTAAAACGAGTTTGGGCATTATTTGAGCATAATAACTCATGGCTCTAACATCAGTTTGTTCAAGATTTGTACCCAAATCCTGGACATACTGCCATTTAGTATTATTGAACGTTCGCCAATCAGCACTTTCTAAAAACTCTCTGGATATTGGATTAATAAGCATAATGTTTGAATACTCAAAACGTAGCCCTAACGCCTCAGCTCCCAACCCATACCGAAGCTTAAACGCCATGCGAGAGGTATTGATTAGCGGAATATCATGCAGTAAACTTATCCCAACTACTGAGCGCGTCCGAAGCCAAAGGGATTGGCGCATTGTAAAATCCGTAAGCCCGCTGTTGGGCATGATTACATTTGGGTCGGTTAGTCGAAAGTATTCATATTCGCCAATGGGCTTTCCAAAAAAACGATAACTTCCCAATCCTACGTGGGCATTCAAAAACGTGTTTTTTTTGTAGTTCTGCCAGAGTTGTTTCCACTTTGGAATGGGTTTGGTCGTCGTAGTTTGGTACGACTCCGAGCTCATTTGCAGGTGGTTTGAGACAGCCTTGGCGGAATCCTGTTTTTGATTCA
>JAIXPV010000610.1 GCA_027486105.1 Runella sp.
CAATTATCATATTTTTAATTTGCCAGTTAAAAATAATGGGATATTTTCGTTTTTAAATCAACCGTTTGTCACAAAAATGAGTAAGTTATTTCAAGTTATTCTTTTTTTTAGCATATATCCTTGCTGGGGACAATCTGACACAATCACCGTTTTTTACGATCAAGACTGGAATAGAGTTTCTTCATTGAAGATTGCCTCCTACTATGGGAAAATATACGAGAACGAAAATGGTCATTGGGTAGCCACCGATTTTTACCTTAATGGCGATGTACAAATGACAGGAGTATATTTAGATTCTACTCTACAAATAAAGCAGGGAAGTTTTGTATGGTTTTATAAAAATGGTCAAAAAAAAACTATTGCCAGTTACTGGAATAATTACCTCGTTGGGGAGCATTTTATTTATTACAGCAATGGCCAAATAGATACCTATCAGTTTTACGATAATTTTGGTCAATTGAAAGAAAGTAAATTTTACAAACAAGACGGTAGTGAAAGTATCATGGAAGAAGCTCTTTTCCAAGGAAAAAGCCATATGTTACTGGGAGAGTTCTTTCAAAAAAATATCACTTATCCAAGATATGCCCGAAAGAGAAATATTCAGGGAAAGGTATTTATACGTATTGAATTAAATGAAAGAGGAATCATAGAAAACTTTAAAGTAGTAAGTTCTCCCGATGAATCTTTGTCTAAAGAAGCTCTACGAGTTGTCAAACTTATGCTAGACTGGACTCCTGCTAGAAGAGACGGGGAGCCCGTTCCTATGGCTCTAAATATCCCTATTAGTTTTATTCTTGACTAGCCTTACACACACGGCCCCTTATACGCCTTGGGAAAGAAAAATAGTATAACTCTTTTAAATTCCTTGATTGACCGCTAAAACAGAGACAGTCAAGGGGAAAATCTGAACAATTTAAAAGTGCACAACCCTTTTTTCTGCACCTAAGCACTCTTTTTGTTGTGTAAATCAAAGATACGATACTTTTTGAAAGCTACTAACAACAACGTACTAGCAATGTACATGAACCTTGGAGCCCACATAAAAATCTCTGAGAAATTGTCTAGCTTTGTTAGAGACCTTTCTACGTTAAATGAATAAATTAATTATTATTTTATTTTGTTGTTTTGGGGCAGCAACGGCGCAGGTAAAACCTGTCCCCAAAGATGATAGCTTCCTGAGTTCTTCAAAAAAACAATGGATAAACCCTAAAACTAAGCCCACCCAAAAAGCCAAAGCCCTTCAAAACATCGTTATTTCCTACTTTCAAAATCAATCTTCTACCGACTCGCTTGCTTTTTACAATGATTTATACCTCCGTTACGCGTTGCAACACAAGCTCAACGCTTTTATTGTTGACGCTTATTATCAGAAAGTAAATGCCGAGCGCGGGCGAGGCGATTGGATTGCGTTGATAAAAACCGGACAGGAAGCCCTCCACAGGCTAGATTCACTAAAAATATCCGTCTCGGCGCATCAAAAAAGCCTTATCATTGATGAAATGGTATACGGATACATTTTTTTAAGTGATATTGAAAACGCCGTTTCTTATACCCAACAGAGCATCGAATCCCTCAAAAAAGAAAACCACAATGGGGCAAACAATTCCCAAATTTCGATGATGTTCCTGACCACTGCCCGGGCTTTTGGTTACACCAACAACTACCTTACTTCTAGCCGCTACTTAGACAGCTCGCTGGTCTATATCAACCAAACCAACAACCTATTACAAAAACACTATATCCTCAACGACTGGGTAAGCATTAAAATTGACCTTAAAAAGTACACTGAAGCCCTTCCTACGGCTTATCAGTGCATGCGCTTCTTCGAAAAAAACGCCAACAATCGCGGCTTGACCGAGATTCAGATGCTCATGGGTCGGCTTTTTTTAGGGCTCAAAAAGTACGATGAAGCGATTGCTTTCAGCAAAAAAAGCATCGAAAAAATCACCAATGCTCGAATTTTATACCGGTCATACGAAACACTTTACCACGCTCATAAAGCCAAAAACCAGTTGGCAGAAGCCCTCTTTGCCCATGAACACTACATTGAGTTCAGGGATAAGTTATTCAATGAGCAAATATCTAACGCCAAGGTAGCTTTAGAAAGAAGATTCGCTGAAGAAAAAGCGGTGGTTTTGCTCAACAAAGAAAAAGCCGAAGTAGCGATTCAGAAGCGTTACAGAAATTATTTCATTGCTGGTGCCATTCTATTGGCAATGGTCTCAGGGGGGCTGTTTTTAAATCGACGGCTACTACAAAAACAAAATCAAGAAATTGAATACCAAAAAGTTACGATTGAAAAGCTCAACATCAGTCTGGAAGCGAAGGTACAGTCAAGAACCGCTGAATTGCAAAAAGCATACGACGAAATCAAAGACTCCATGCAACGCGGGCAAAACCTAGAACGCCGGCGTATGGCCGCCAATCTACACGACAACCTAGGGAGCCTTCTGACCGCAATTAGTATTTCATTAGACAATATTAACCCCCAGCACCTCAATCATCGTGAAAAAAAAATCTACACCAATATTATTTCGATGACTGAAAATGCCTACGCTGAAATCAGGCTCCTCTCCCAAAACCTTATGCCCGAAGTACTCGAAAGGGAGGGCCTCTCTAAGGCATTAGAACAGTTTACAAGTAAGCTTAATCTGAACCAAAAAATCTATTTTTCTGTCAAAATCAAGCCTTTACCTACTATTAGCAATGTAGTTTGTTTGAATGTATACGCGATTTGCCTGGAACTTGTTCAAAACATTATCAAACACTCAAAAGCGACCGAATCTACCATTTATATTTTTGAAAACAGTGCTATATTGTGGGTAGAAGTAACCGACAATGGAAAAGGCTTGTCAAACAACCAACATAAAGGCTTTGGCCTCGACAATATCCAAACGAGATTAGAGGCAATTGGTGGTCAGTTTTTGATTGACAAGGGCTATTCACGAGGGACTAAAATTGTAATTTCAATCCCTTTGGAGGAAAACTAGCAAGAAACCTGAATTTATTTAATTGTAAATCACGAAATAGAATGCTTGATTGACCGAAATAAACGCATTCTGATTGGAAAAACCATCCTTTAGAAAAACACTACATTTCCCATCTCCACAAGCTGCCGAGGAGATTATTTGGGCATTGCTACTGTTGAGTGTCACCACTATCGTAGACTCATGGGTAATGCTTGCGTTTGAAATCGTGTACTTTCCTTCATAATCATTTTGAGAAGTCCAATTTCCAGAGCCAGACGCAGGCGTACCCGAAAAACTTACTTTTCCATAACAAACAGGAAACAAACTGCCGGTGGGATTAGTACTTTTTGTAACCTTGCCAGTTAAGGTAATATCACCAGTTATTTTGACATTTCCCAGCACTTCCAGTTTTTCATCAGGTGATGATGTACCAATTCCTACCCGGTTCTGAGTTCCATTTACATACAATTCATTGTTAATATTTACCAAGTCATCTGCCCCCAATGTGCTTATATTCAAGTTATTTAGCGAATTGGTGCTGATTGAGGCCACATTTGTTCCTTGATAGTTAAAAAACAATTTTGCCCCTGCGCTCCCGTCAAACTCCAGTTGGTCGTATCCGTGGGTGCGAACCATAAACCTGCCATTGGTATTGGCGCTGTTTAGCCCGATACGCAAATTATCGCCTGAGAGTTGTAAAAAACCTTTATCTGTGTACCCAGCACTTGGAAAGTTGCTTTGACGCAACTGTAAAATAGGGTTGATGGCATCCAGCGTGAGGCCCACTCCCGACCCCGACGACCTAACATGCAACCTATCTTCGGGGCTACTTACGCCAATGCCCACATTGCCAGGTAGCAGCGTGTATAAATTATCCCCAGATGCATTCCAATTATTTTCACTGTCGTCGGCAAAACGTACCCAAGAAGACCCATTGTACCAATACATACCGCGCGGGTTACCGGTATTGGTTGTGGTCTGAAAAATCATCATACCGCTACGCGCATTGACAATATTATCTCTTTCTGTTTTGGTCATTCGAGGCATCAACAAAGCTTGATTGGTGGTATTCAGTTCTAAAATAGATGAGCTGCCTGACGGGTTGAGGGTGATACTTTGGGCGAGTAAGGAGGCGGCAAAGCACTCGACCAATAAACAAAGTATAATTTTTTTCATGGGAGTATTTTTTATCAAAATTCTCCCGAAAAAAAATAGTTATCAATCACGGTTTACCGTGATTTTTAATCAATAAGTTTGTGCTCTAAGGCAAACCGAACCGCCCCAGCAAGATTCTTTAGGTGGAGTTTTTGGTAGATACTTTTTCGGTGGCTTTCGACCGTGTTTAAAGAAATATTAAGTTTTGCGGCAATCTCTACACTTGAATTTTCGAGGGCAATCAGCTTCAGTACTTCTATTTCCCGGGCCGAAAGCATACTGGGCAGGTTTTCGCGGATAGGCTCCGTGATGTTAAGTATTTCTACAATTTCGTTTTCGATGTATCTGTCCCCATTGGCCACGGTCAAAATAGCCTTTTCGAGTTCGGCTTTTTTAGCTTTTTTTAGCACATAGCCCAATGCTCCCGCTTGAATGGCCTGCTCTATCAAATGAGGTTCTTCAAGCATTGAAAGCATCAACGTCTTCAGATGAGGAAAATGTTGGCGCACTTGCAAAACCGTAGCAATGCCATCCATTTGCGGCATTTGCATATCACACACCAGCACATCTACTTCATAAATCGCCAATTTCTCAAGTACTTCCACTCCATTTTTTGCTGTACAGACTACTTCCAAAAATTCGCTATAATTAATGGAATCGGTGAGGCTATCGAGCAAAATTTCGTGATCATCCGCCAGTAAAATTCTGATTTTCAAAGATTTTTATAGTAAGGAATTATCAAACAAACATTAGCCTTCTCGCCGTTTTTTATATGCTTTGGCAAAAAAATACAGCACAACGCCAAACAGCAACACCCCACCAAAGGCGTATAAGAAATCGAGCATATCTTTTAAAACCCCAAGCAGCACAATACTGACCAAGAAAATAGTAGGAAGCTCATTGAGCAGGCGAAACTGGAAAGAGTCGTAGGGCTTTTCGCCTTTTTCCAGTTTAACAATGATACGTTTGCACCAAAGGTGATAAACGGTGAGCAGGATAATGATAGAAAACTTAACGTGGAACCAGCCCATCTGCCAATACGCGGGGTTGAGCAGGGTCATGGTAAGACCGCAGGTCCAGGTGAGCATCATGGCAGGATTACAAATGATTTTGTAAGCACGCCACTCCATGAGTCCGAATTGCTCCTTAAAAGGTTGACGTAGATGCTCGGGTTTATGGTCGGCTTCGGCGTGGTAAACAAACATCCGAACCAAATAAAATAAACCCGCAAACCAGGCTACGGCACCGATAATGTGAAAGGCTTTGATGTAGAAAAGAGCCATGACTTGATGTTAATTGTTAATCGAAATAGAGTAATTTCAATAAAACCCCAAATAACGATTAACAATTAACAATTAACAAGTTTTGGGCTATCCAACCAGTAATTTTTGGCCTTTGCGGACCATATTACCCCGTAAACGATTGATTTTTTTCAAACGCGCCACGTCTATTCCATAGCGCTCGGCAATGGTAGACAAGGTATCTCCGTGCTGAACGCGATGATACCGAATTTTAATTTTTGTGCTTGCTTTTGCTTTAGGGGAGGCGGCAGCTACCTGCGGTAGTACTTTAAATTCTTTGAGGACAACAAGTCGTTTGCCCCGCGGAATAGAATTAGAACGCAGTTTATTCCATTTTTTCAGTTCAGCTGTACTGACGCGATAACGGCTGGCAATTTTTCCTAGCGTTTCGCCCCTACGAACCGTATGGTATACTTTTTTGGTTTTAAGAACGGTATCGGTATCATCGGTTTCTTCTTCCGTCTCATGGCCATTATCCAATAGACTGCCATTGGAAGCAAGCGCAGAAACGGCACTGAAAGACGATTTTGAGGCAGAATCCCAAATCATTTGACGATTTTCAGTCAAATAATGATAACAATGACTAGGCACCCGCAACACGCAGTTCTTCGTTTTTGAGGGCAGCTCGGTATTGATGAGCATGGGGTTCAGCTTATAAAGCTCATCCATTGTCATTCCCCCCAGCTTTGCAAAAGTCATCAAGTTAAAATAACCCGAAACCTGAATTGTATCCGAGACCGTTGGGAATTCAGGAACATCAGGAAAGAGGCCATGATCGGCATGATAATGCATCAAATAGGTCATCGCCACAAACTGAGGCACATAGTGGCGTGTTTGTTTGGGCAGGAAATTATAAATTCCCCAGAACGAACTCGAACCCGAGCGGCGCATCGCACGTTTTACATTGCCAGGACCTACGTTATACGCGGCCAAAGCCATCTCCCAATCTCCAAAGGCATTATAAAGACGCTTTAAGTAACGACATGCGGCGTCGGTCGATTTTACGGGGTCAAAGCGCTCATCAATGTAATCATCCTGGTGCATTCCGTATTCGCGCCCCGTGGCTGGCATAAACTGCCACAAACCACCCGCTCCCGCGTAGGAGATAATGCGGGGATTCAGCCCTGACTCAATCAATGAGAGAAACTTCAACTCACGCGGCATCCCGTATTTTTCGAGGGTTTGCTCGTAGAGTGGCAAAAAAAGATGCATCTGCTCCAGCATTCGCTTCACGAAATCTGGCTTGCGATAAATAAAATGTTCAACAAATTGATGTGTAACCTTATGATACCTCAGCGGAATCTCATTTTGTAACTTAGCCAAACGTTCTCGAATCACCATTTCAGGCACCGTCGAATCTGCGAAGGCTTCTACCTGCAACAGTTCTTCTTCTACTGTGTAGGTGCCTTTTTCTACATTTTGTGAACGACCAGATGTACTGGTTCCAAGCCAAAACATTCCCATCAACATTCCTATCCCCGCGATTCGCTTCAATTCCATCATTGCTTTTGGTATTTTCTCGTTAGGTTTTACATTTGTTTTGTTTCGTTTTTGATGGCTGTGTATCTACGCAACAAACGGTTGCGGTGAGTTTGTTTCTGTTAATTGATTTGAAAAAGCCAACAATTCGGCCTCCCCAAAAGGTTTCCCCATGATTTGCAATCCCATTGGCAATCCCTGCGCATCCACTCCGTTGGGAATGGAGATGGCTGGATTTCCTACTACGTTGGCCTGCACCGTAAAAATATCCGCCAAATACATTTGCAACGGGTCCTCGGTTTTATCTCCAATCGGGAAAGCCGTGGTGGGTGTAGTCGGCATCAGCAAGAAGTCGTATTTTTCAAATACCCGGTCAGTTTGTTCTTTCATCAACCGACGTACTTTCTGGGCTTTGGTATAATAGGCATCATAATAACTCGCACTCAGGACAAACGTTCCTAACATAATCCGGCGCTTCACTTCCTTTCCAAAGCCTTCACTTCGTGATTTTTTATAAAGAGAAGTTAAATCTTCCGCTTTGTTACTTCTATGACCGTAACGTACCCCATCAAATCGGGAGAGATTTGAGCTGGATTCGGCCGTTGTAAGAATATAATACGTGGGAAGAATATACGAAAGTAAATCAAAATCCACCGGCTCTACCGTATGACCCTGCTCGCGAAGCACTTCCAATTTAGCCAACATGGCTTGCTTCATTTCGGGCTGCAACCCTTCACTTTCTACCCCCTCGCGCAGATATCCTATGCGCAGAGGATGTTTTAGAAGGCTCGATAGATGCGTATAATCACCCACTGGTTGCGTTGAAACGGTACTGTCGAATTCGTCAGCACCAGCCATGATTTCTAGTAGTAGCGCCGCATCATCAATGCTTTTGGTAATGGGGCCTATGCAGTCAAATGAAGAACCATACGCTACCAGCCCCCAACGCGAAATGCGTCCATAAGTGGGCTTTAGACCAACCAGTCCACAAAAGGCCGCTGGTTGGCGCACTGAGCCACCCGTATCAGACCCCAGAGAAGCCAAACACATATCGGCCTGCACCGCTACTGCTGACCCTCCTGACGAGCCACCTGGCACGCGGCTAACATCGGCGGCGTTTCTAACTACCCCAAAGGCCGAGTTCTCATTGGAAGAGCCCATGGCAAACTCATCGCAATTCTGACGCCCGATGATGATGGCATCCTCGTCCAAAATGCGCTGCACGGCAGTAGCCGTAAATTGCGACACGAATCCATCCAGAATTTTACTACCTGCTTGTAAGCCGTGGTCTTTGTAGCACAATACATCTTTGATTCCAACCACCATTCCAGCCAAGCGTCCTGCTTTTCCTGCCGCAATTTTGTGGTCGATTTCTTCAGCGCGTTGCCGTGCTTCTTCCCCATAAACTGCCACAAAAGCATTCAATTGAGCGTTTTTCTCTTCAATATTTTTTAGATAATACGCTACCAACTGACGACACGAAACGGAACCGTCATGCAAATCTGCCTGTATTTCACGAAGCGATGTGTAGTACTTCAAAACGAAAGGGAGTAAATAAGATAAACTTAGGTTGGCACAAAATAAAAAATCGGCAGTAGTGCTAACACTACTGCTGATTTTAGGTGTTTGAGCTTATTTTACATTGTAACGTTGAAAAAAACGCCCAATGTATCAAACTTTGTTCTAGCGACTTACGTCGTCCAGTCCTTTTTCGATGTTTTCTTTTACCTCTTTAGAGGCGTCTTTAAATTCACGAATGCCTTTTCCCAACCCTTTCATGAGCTCAGGAATTTTTTTCGCTCCGAAAAGCAGCAATACGATAAGGCCAATCAAAAGGATTTCTTGTCCTCCAAGGCCTAAAAACAATAAGATCGAAAGCATATTCATTAGAAAAATACAGTTAGTGATTTGTTAGCTATGTGTTATTTGAAAACTGCGTTCAATTTTCAAATAACTATTTTATTACTCTAATAAAACGAATCAAGAGGTCAATTTTACCTTATGTTTTTTAAAATTTAACCCATTTTTAAGATTCTGTTTTGCAAAATTAACAACAATTTCTCGAAATATCAGTCTATCGAGATGGTATTTCGTTTAGATTCCCATTCACGGAAGTCATTCAAGTCGGCACCAATGGCGTTAAAAAGCCATACAATGAGGGCAATATCATCGGTAAAACCCACCACTGGCAAAATATCCGGGATAAAATCAATGGGTGAGAGAAAATAAATCAACACGGCAATAATGCGCGTCAGCGTTTTCCAAGGCACAATTCTATAGTCTCCTGTGGCATAAGCTTTGAGTAATCGTGTCAAAACCCCGACTTTTTCCCGCAAGGCTTCATAGCCCGCCCCTTTCAGCCCGTTGGTTTTGCTTAAAACATCACGTAAAAGCTGCAAAAGACTGCCCGTGTTGCGCGCGTAACGGCCCGCTTTGCCCATCGCAGTTTTAAAAAAAACAGACTTCAATACCCGTACAAGAATATTATCAGTAGTAGACCCAGAAGGCATTTTTTACTTAAAAGTTTAATGTTTATAAGTTATTTTTAATCTACAACCTATAAACGTTAAATACATTAAAAAGATTTATAAACCCTCTAAAATTAAATTTTGTAAAGGTTCATTATTCCGCAATCCATCCTTCACGCAAGCATAGCTGGTGGATGTGCTCATAGTGGTGCTCGCTGTGCCAAGCATACATAGCCACCACTTCTTGTAAGGCAAATACACGCTTTGTTTCGGGATGAAAATAGGTACGCCGCAATTCAGTTTCGGTCAGTGAATTAAGCAGCATGACCCAACGCAAATGCAGGTATTTTAGCAACTGCAACGACCAGTCTAAGGGCGCGCCTTTCCCGTCGGCCAGCTCCGCCCACAGCGCCTCTTCATACGGTTTGATGAAGGGATTATCTTCGGTAAGTGCCAATTTAAAACGAATATAGGCATTCATGTGGCTATCGGCCACGTGGTGAACTGTTTGAGCGACCGTCCACCCTCCAGGGCGATACGGGGTCTCTAATTGACTCTCACTTAACGGATTAACGATATTAAACAGTTTGGAAGGCAAAGCACTGATGGTCTGAATCTGAGATTTGGTTTCAGCCATTGTGTATGTTTTACCAGTTTGAAACCGACCGATAGGATATTTGAGTGATTCCATGCGCTTTTAAATTGTCATTTTAACGTACTGCTATTTTATTTATCTTCCAAAATCATCCTGCACACGCACGATATCCTCTTCATCTGAGGGGTTTGTAGCATCGGTATGTTGCCAAATTTCGGCCAAAATACCCCATTCTGCCAATCCAACCAGTCGATGACGCTCTCCCTGTTTCAAAACAATCAGCTCACCAGGCTGATAGGATTTCACTTCGGTTTCTGCGTCGGTTTCACTCGTCACCACGCCCACTGTACCCGACACTACTCGCCAGATTTCGGCGCGGCGGTGGTGGTATTGCCATGAGAGGCGCTTTTCGGGCGCTACTACCAGAATTTTTGGGCTTAATTTTTGGGTAATTTGCAAAGAAGAAAGTTCTACGGTTGGAAAATAGGTAGCCGCAAATTGAGGGGTTTGCGACTCGTCCAAGACAAAAAAGCCTCCCCAAGGGCGAGTTTGATCTTCTTTCACAACGTTGAATCCTTGCTCAGCCAAGGAGGCTGCAATCTTCGAAAATACTTCCTGTTTTGTGGGTACAATCGGTTCCATTAAAAAAATGATATAGGTGAAGCGTAAAGTTAGAAAAATCTTGTAAAGTAATCTCCGTATTTTTGCCCGAATTTTAAACTATTCTCATGTCTTACCCACAGCTAGAAGTTTCGTTACCTACCCATAAAAAAATTTATTTCGCCTCTGATTTCCACCTCGGTGCCCCAAATCATGCCGAAAGTATGGTTCGTGAACGACGCCTAGTACGCTGGCTGGAGTCGATTCGGCAGGACGCCCAACTGATATGCTTAGTGGGTGATTTATTTGATTTTTGGTACGAACACCGCCGGGTTGTTCCACAAGGGTTTGTGCGGTTTATGGGAAAATTAGCGGAGCTTACCGATGCTGGAATTCAAATCATTGCCTTCCCGGGCAATCATGACATGTGGATGAGCGGGTATTTTGAAAAAGAATTGAATATTCAAACGTTCCGAGAGCCGCTCGAATTATCAGTCAACGCTCAAGCGAACACAACTCATTTTTTTATCACCCACGGTGACGGGCGCGGCCCAGGAGACCACTCGTATAAAGTGCTTCAACGAGTATTTGAAAGCAACGTTGCCCGGTGGTCTTTCGGCAATATTCTTCATCCTGATTGGGCCCTTTGGCTAGGACAAACTTGGGCAAGTTATAGTTGGCGTAAAAACGACAAAGCCATCAAACCTAAGTTTCTAGGCGAAGAAAAGGAATGGTTATTACTGTACGCTAAAGAAGAAGAGAAAAAAGCACACCACGATTACTATGTGTTTGGACACCGCCACATTGAACTAGATTACCCCGTCAATGAACAAAGCCGTATTTTTATCTTAGGCGATTGGATTGTTGACAATACCTACGCTGTGTTTGACGGTACTGCCATGAAGTTGCATAATTATCCCCACCGCAGTCCAGAAAAGTAATTGTTATTTTTTCATAACATCCTGACGAGTAATATTTTCTCTTGGTGCTTGATTGAGAATCGACCGATATTCTTTCTTTTTCAGATCACCGTTTTTGACAGAATTGATGAATTTAGCCCAAGCAAAGGGATTTAAGAACGGAATTGCCGTAGTAAAACTTCGGTTGGCGGCATTATCCCGTCCGAATATCTGCTGATCCATGAAATTTCGATAGTTACCCGCCGCACTCAGCGGTGTCACTGCTGCCATCTGCATTAGCAACTCCTGCCGGGTATTTTGTTCAAGATTGGCCCGTTCAAATTCATCTGGTAACTTCATAGTCACAAACGCCTTCTTGAATTCTTCTTCGGTGGCATACGGATAGACTTTTACTTCCGCCAACGTTTTGACGTCTTCTTTCATCAGAATAATGGCCGAATAAGATTCCTCCATGTGCCGACGAGGAATGATGTGGTATTGTTTTTGGTAGCCCAAATAACTGAACACAATACTGTCGCCCGGAAATACGGGCAACGCAAAATAGCCACCTTCATCGGCCAGCGTTCCTCGGCCAGCCCGCGGTATTAAAATATAGGCTTTACCCAAGGTTTGTGTTCCTTTTACGCCTACTACCCTTCCCGTAAACATAATACTTTTGACCTGGCCTTGCGCTTTTACTTCCGACGAAGTCACTGCACTCACCAGTATCGCCAATATCAAAATAAGGAAGTTGTATTTTATATTAAGTTGCATGATTTACTTTTTATATTCCTGACTCAAACGCCCTATTTGTTTAACGCCTAAGTTCAAGAAAAAATTTTAACAAATGTCACAATAAAGGGTGTGGAAAGTAATAACCCGTCAAATCGGTCTAAAAACCCCCCATGACCTGGAATCGTACTCCCTGAATCTTTGATTGCAATACTTCGTTTGAACAACGACTCCACAAGGTCGCCCAAAGTACTTGAAACCACCATTAGCGCTCCAATACAGTACCATTCCCACGGACGGTGTGAGGTAAAATAAGTACCCAATTCAAACGCAACTATTCCCGCCAACAAAGCCCCTCCTGCGGCCCCTTCCCATGATTTTTTGGGAGATACGCGTTCAAATAATTTCCGTTTTCCAAAATAAGTTCCTGCAAAATAAGCTCCGATGTCGGTAGCCCAAAGCAACAACAAACAACCCAACACAATTTCGTAGTTGTACGTGCCGCCGCGCATAGCCAGTACACTTAAAAGAGAAAAAGGAATAGCAACGTAAATAATACCCAAAAAAGTGAAGGCAATATTCTGAAAAGGTTTGAGATCTCGCTTTTTATAGAGCTTAATGAAGAATATCATCGTCACCATGGGGCTAATAAGAAAATAGTTTTGAAAATCAACGATTTCCTTCTCAATCAAAAAAGTAATGACGTTGATAAATACCCCGCACATGGTGCCATAATACGTCAGCGGCTGATTTCCATCCAACCCAAGAAGTTTATAAAATTCGAGTTGTGTAAAGATACTTATACCACAGAAAAGCAACAGAAAGGTCCAATCGGCGTATAAAATTGCACCCACGATGATAGACACCCCAGCTATGGCGGCAATGATGCGTTGTTGTAAATTTGAAAGACTATCCAAACGAGATTTCATTCACTACAATTGTTTTGGCAATGATAGCATCTTTCACGGGAACATACAACTCACATTTTCCAAAATGGTAACTGCTATCCTGTTTATTGATGATTACAGCCGAGATTCCTTGTTGTTCTAAATACTCACGCACAATTTCGGCACGGTGCTGAAAACTTGTTTCAAAAACTTTTTCCCAGTTGCTAGGTACCATTCTTCAGATTGCTTCGTTGAGAAATTACTTTTAGATTGAATAATAGTACAGCCGTCAATACGAATGAAAGAACCGCTCCAATCCACGATACCGACGATTCTGCTGAGGATATTTCAAAATCAAGCACTTTGCGGTGAGACAGAAATATGGCCAAAACCGTGAGTCCATTATTAATAAAATGAGCTAAAATGGGTGCCCATAAATTTCGAGTCCAAAAATACAAATAACCAAACATTGCCCCCAGAAGCAATCTGGGCACAAATCCATAAAATTGGAGGTGAATAGCGCTAAACAAAGCCGCAGTCAACCAAACAGAAGCATGTACATCCCTAATTTTATGAAATATCTTCCGCTGAATAATTCCTCTGAATAATACTTCTTCGCCAATGGCTGGAATCACTGCAATGACACACAAAGCAACGCCAAATTTGAGCCAAGAATCGAAGTCGGTCAAAAACTGCGTCATGCCCGCCAATTCATCTTCTTTGTAGCGCATCCAATTTTCAACCCGCTGTAGGCCGTCGGGCAAATGAAGGTGGCTGTTCCATTCAATAATCCAACTGTTGAGCGGCAGAAAAGCAATGACCGTAAATAAAACCAGCGCCATGGTCAAAAAGGAAGGAGCTGGTCGACTTATAAACTCTTCCACCCGGTGCTGTTCAGACCAACGCCAATAAACAACGCCAGGAATCAGAAATGTAAAAAGGTGGGAAACGGAGTGGAGTACCATTAAATACCACCACGCATGGTTAAACAACTCGGGCTCCTGAATCATCTGCGAAATTTGCTCTAAATTTGTTGGCCCGCCAAGGAGCGCACCAATCAGAAGAATCATAAGCATAGCCACAATATTACCGATAGACATTCCAAGCAAAACCAGCCCAAGCAATAACATCACATTGCGCCAGGGAGGGCGTTGCGGCACGCTATGAATAATTTCTGGCTGAATTTCTTCCACGGGTCAGGGTTTTAAAAGTATACAAAAATAATATTACCCACAAAAATACGACACCTCACTATATTTATAAGTTAAAATATATAGAAATACACCATTTCAATAAAAAAGCAGGCTTCTAGAATCCCTAAAAGCCTGCTTAATATTATAATTGAAAATTTACAAGGTTCGTTTTACTTCTTTCATTTCAAAACTTTCAACAATATCTCCTACCTGAAGATCATTAAAGCCTCTAATGCTGAGTCCGAATTCGAAACCAGATTTCACTTCGTTTACATCGTCTTTGTAACGTTTCAACTGGGAAATATCTCCTTCGTGAACCACGATAAAATCGCGAATTACTCTGACTTTATTATTACGTTTGATAATTCCATCAGTTACGTAAGAGCCTGCTACAGTACCTATTTTACTGATTTTGAATACCTCACGTACTTCTGCATTACCAACAATTACTTCTTCCATCGTTGGTTCCAACATACCCGCCATGGCATCTTTCACTTCGTTGATGGCATCGTAGATAACTGAATACAAACGAATTTCTATTTGCTCCTGCTCCGCGAGTTTTTTGGCATTGTTTGACGGGCGAACCTGGAATCCGACAATGATTGCATCGGAAGCAATGGCTAGGTTAATATCTGATTCTGCAATCTGACCAACCGCCTTATTGATAATATTTACCTGTACTTCTTCCGTCGAAAGTTTGAGTAACGAATCAGAAAGTGCTTCTACCGAACCGTCCACGTCACCTTTGACGATAATATTCAATTCCTTAAATGTACCGATTGCTTTTCTGCGGCCAATTTCTTCCAACGTAATGTGTTTACGAGTACGGATGGTTTGCTCACGCATGATCTGCTCACGCTTGTTAGCAATTTCACGTGCTTCGCGTTCATTCTCCATTACGTTAAACTTATCACCCGCTTGAGGAGCACCGTTCAACCCTAAAAGTTGCACAGGGGTCGATGGGCCTGCTTCTTTAAGACGTGCCCCTGTAGCGTCAAACATGGCACGAACTCGCCCAAAGTGCGCTCCTGCCAAAATCACATCACCGACTTTCAAAGTACCCGTTTGTACCAAAATCGTTGCTACATATCCACGGCCTTTATCAAGCGATGCTTCGACAACTGTTCCAGAAGCTCTACGGTTAGGGTTGGCTTTGAGTTCGAGTAAGTCTGCTTCGAGCAACACCTTTTCTAGCAAGTCAGGAATACCTACCCCTGATTTTGATGAAATTTCCTGAGTTTGGTATTTACCTCCCCATTCTTCCACCAAAATATTCATGTTGGCTAGTGCCTCACGTATCTTTTCGGTATTAGCTCCTGGCTTATCTATTTTACTAAAAGCAAATACTATCGGAACGTTAGCGTTCTGAGCGTGGTTTATCGCCTCCTTAGTTTGAGGCATAATAGAGTCATCAGCCGCAATTACGATGATAACGACATCAGTCAATTTGGCTCCCCGTGCACGCATAGCTGTAAAAGCTTCGTGGCCTGGTGTATCCAAGAACGCGATTCTGCGCCCGCCATCTGTTTTTACACTGTAGGCACCAATGTGCTGCGTAATACCACCCGCTTCGCCCGCCGCAACTCGTGTACGACGAATATAGTCAAGCAATGATGTTTTACCATGGTCAACGTGACCCATGATGGTTACAATCGGCGCACGTTCAAGCAAATCTTCTTCCGCATCCACTTCTACTTTTACATCTCCCTGAATTTCTTCTTCAGCCGATATAAATTCAACTTCATAACCAAACTCATCAGCAATCAAAGTGATACTTTCGGCATCCAAACGTTGGTTGATAGAAACGAACATACCCATGCTCAAACAAACCGAAATCACTTCCTGCACCGATACGTCCATCAAAGAGGACAGTTCGTTGGCAGAAATAAATTCTGTCACTTTCAACACTTTGGCATCTTCTTGCTCCTGCATCATGCGCTCTTCGGCAGCATCTGCCCGCAAACGGCGACGTTCACGGCGCTTATCTGCGCCAAAGTTCTTACCACTAGTGGTACCGCTTAAGCGGGCATAAGTAGCCTTGATTGAGTCGGCCACTTCTTTATCGCTAATTTCATCTTTACGTTCTCTACGACCATTGCCGCCTTTTTTGTTGGCATTCGTATTAGTATTATTGGTAGCAGCTCCTTTTTTAGCACCTCCACCAGCGGTATTTGCATTTGGTGCCGCTGTATTGGGAGTCGTGTTGGTATTAGGAGTTGCATTTGCAGGGGCATTAGTTTTTGAACCATCCCTTGGACCATGTTGATACTGTGTAATAGGCCGATCGCCTTGTTTTCCCTTATTTGCGGGGTTATTGGGATTAGTGGCCGGTGTATTATCAGAAACTTTCTCTCCTTTGCGCAACCGTTTACGTTTGCGTTTTTTGTCCTTATCTTTATCGCGGTTCCCTCCGTCACCACCACCTCGGCGCTCGGTAGGAAGTTCAATCTTTCCTAAAATGGTGAGCCCCTTCAAGGTTTCACCTTTTGCCTCAATCAATTCCGGCTCTGCTTCCAGCTCAGGAGCAGGAACTTCTTTGGGAGGCTCGGGTTGTTTCACCTTAACGGGTTGTTGAGGACGTTCGGGGCGAGGAGTAAACGGCTGCGATTTAGCAGGTTCCTCCTTTAGTTTTGGTTGAGGTGCAGGTTTGAGTTCCAACACTGGTTCTTGTACCACTTCTACTTTGGGTTCTATGATTGGCTCTACTTTTGGCTCTGCTTTCGGTAACTCCGCAATAGGCTTAACTTCAGGTACGGGTGCCACTTCCACAGGCAGAATCACCTCTGCTTTGGTCTCAACCACAGGCAGAGCTACTTCCTTCACTGGCTCTGGCTCTGGCATCGGTACTTCCGGTGTTTTCTCTTCAACAGGTTTTTCTGCTACCGGCTTCTCTTCTATTTTCTTCTCTTCAACAATAACCACCTCTGGTTTCTTCTCTTCGACAATCGGCGGAACCAGCTTAGGCTCTTCCTCAGGTTTTGGAGGAGCTGGAACGGGTACATGAATTGGTTTGGGAGCATCCAAATCAATTTTCCCAACGACCTTTAGTCCAATGATTGGTGTTTCGGGAACTTCAGGTTCCCGAAGTTTTTCTTCTTTTTCCAGTTGGGGTTCTGAAACAACTGGTTTAGGAGCATTGGGAGTAGACTGCGATGTACGAAAATAAAGTACAGGGCTATCTTCTGACGTAGGTTGTTGCGCAGCAGGTTCTTCTTTTTTGGGGGCAACTCCCCCCAACAGCGCATCCACCTTGAACTCCTTGGATAGAAATTCAAGCTGTTCAGCGTTTAACTTTGTATTGGGATTATTATCAACCTTAAAGCCTTTAGCACCCAAAATACTGGCAACCGCAGCGTGGCTACGATTGAGTATTCGAGCTGCTTGACTAAGGCGCATACTTTTTTCTTCCGACATACTGGAAATAGACGTACCGAAGTACGAGTTATTGGTTATTCGTTATTAGGGAAACCCTGGAAAATTAACCCAAAGATACAGATTTATTTTTCAACTACGTTTATCTGTTCTCTGTACGTCAAGTATAGTCAGCAATTAACTCGTAAATGTCCCTTTTTCAGTGAGTCATTTTGTCCCAAACCGACTACATTTATTCAAATTCACGACGTAAAATTTCAAGAATTTCTTCTACTGTTTCTTCTTCAAGGTCGGTACGGCGGACAAGCTCTTCTCTACTTATGTTGATAACTTGTTTTGCAGTATCCAAACCAATCTTGCGGAACTCTTCAATCATCCACTCGTCAATCTCATCCGTAAATTCGCTCAAATCCACATCTTCTTCGTCTTCTTGGCCTTCTACATCACGGAACACATCTATTTCCATGCTGACCAAGCGCCCAGCGAGCTTAATGTTTTGGCCTCCTTTACCGATCGCCAGCGAAACTTGGTCAGGTTTTAGATAAACTGATACCCTTTTGGTTTCTTTATCTATCACCATCGAAGTGATTTTGGCAGGGCTCAAGGCACGCTGAATGAGCAATTCGAGATTTTCGGTATAATTGATAACGTCAATGTTCTCATTATTCAGTTCTCTCACGATGGTATGAATCCGCGAACCTTTCATCCCCACGCAAGCGCCCACGGGATCGATACGGTCATCATAGGACTCTACCGCTACTTTGGCACGTTCGCCCGGCTCACGCACAATCTTGCGAATGTTGATAAGTCCGTCGTAAATTTCAGGAATTTCGGTTTCAAACAATCTTTCCAAAAATACTGGAGAAGTACGCGAAAGCGTAATTCTTGGCGTACCATTGTTTAGCTCCACTTTATGAATGACCGCCTTAACGGGCTCCCCTTTACGGTATTTATCCTTAAAGATTTGCTCTTGTTTGGGCAGTACTAATTCATTACCTTCGGAATCTAAACAGATGAGTTCGTTTTTGAGTATTTGATATACTTCTACATTGAGCAGGTCGCCGACCATGTCTTTGTATTTGAAATACAGCAACTCTTTCTCTAAATCTTTTACCTTCTGAATCAGCGTTTGACGTGCAGTTTGCACCAGACGCCGTCCAAAATCTTCTAATTTTACTTCCTCAGCTACTTCTTCTCCCACTTCAAAGTCATCCTGAATCTTGCGGGCTTCAGCCAAAGGAATTTTATCCGGTTCCCAAATATCTTCTGAGTTATCGTCCACGATTTCACGGGTACGCCACATTTCGAGGTCGCCGGTATCGGGGTTAATAATCACATCAAAATTGGTATCAGTACCGTATTTTTTACGAATCATCGTACGAAAAACTTCCTCCAATACTTTTATAATCGTAGGACGATCAATATTTTTGGAGCGAGCAAACTCGGCAAACGATTCTATCAATACTACGCTATCCATTTTCTTTCAAAACAGTTAATTGTTATTTGTTAAACACAGAACAATTCTTTAAATCTTAGTAAACAGTTTATCTAAAAGCAGTGATTGTTTGTAGGGTGTCAACCCTAACCTCTAACACCACCTAATTTCACATTATTTTTATCTCACCAATCCAGATTCAATACTAAAGGAAGATTAAAAATAGTATTTTCCTGCGGTATTTAAAACGTAATCTGTACTTGTGCCTTCGCAATGTCGGTATAGGCAAAAGGCAATTCAGCAGGAACTTGGTCTTTTTTCTTCTTTTTCAATTCTTCAAGTATCACAAAGCCTTCTTCGTCTGCCGAAATTAATTTCCCTTTTTTCTCAACCCCGTCTTTGGCGATTACTCTTAAAGTACGTCCAATATTTTTACGAAACTGCCTTGGCATAGCCAAGGGATAATCCACTCCTGGAGAGGATACCTCAAGCGTATACGCATCGGGTAATACTTCTTGTGTTTCGAGCATTTCTCCTAATTTCCAGCTAATTTCGGCACATTCATCGATGCTGATGCCTGCATCGCTGTCAATCAACACCGTTACTTTCTGCCGAACTTTTGAGGCTGAGACCTGCACTTCTACGATGAAAAATTTGTCATCCTCCAAAAGGGTAGAAAGCAATTCGACAATTTTTTCCTTTACATTCATTTTTTTCCAACAAAAAAGGGGAATCAATTTCCCCTCAGAATCTTAACCGTAAATTGTGGTGCAAAAGTAATACAATTTTACTAATTTAACAACATCCTTTTTAATTATTTGCTATGTTACAGCATGTTGTCGTGTATGAATACGGTATAGTTCGACGCGCTTCCGAGGCAGCGGGAAGTACCCATAACACTCAAAACACGGAGGTATTTGTTTCAGACCAGACTTTCGACCTCCTCAAACAGTGGGCTTTTGTCCCCCGGGCCGATGCTGTAATTCGTTTTTTTGTGCACAAAGGCAAAGAGTGCCTCCGCTTCAAAAATTACACGGGCATTTTACAAACATCCGATGGTACTCAATTTGAGATTTTACCGAAAATAACCAAAAACGATACTGTCTTTACAGCACGGCAGAGTCTACTGAAAATGCTCCGCAGTGTGACTGACCTTCCATTTTTCCAACTTTCTCAAGCACATCTACGACAGGCTGAGCAGCCGCTCTGGGAGATTTTTATTTCGGCTTTTATTCAAGAAGTGGAGCAAATTATGCAACAGGGATTGGAACGGGCTTACCAAACCATCGAGACCGAACAAACGTTTGTACGGGGAAAATGGCTACCACACCGCCAAAATGCCCTTCATCCTGAATGGCTGTTTACCGCCAATGACGAATTTAACTCCGATGTCCTGCCCAATCGCCTGCTAAAAACCTGCGTGTTGTTTTTAGGCAAGCGTAGTCAATATTTGCCCAATCAGGTTCGCCTCCGGCAATTACGTTTTGCATTGGAAGAAGTCAATACCTCCACGCAGGTAAACGCTGATTTTGCAAAATTAGAAAAATTAGACCGACGTTTTAACCGATATGCCCAAGCCTTGGCCTGGGCCAAAGTGTTGCTCAATCAACGTTCATGGGCCACGGCAGGAAAAGACGTGAATGACTCGTTGTTGTTTCCGACCGAACGGCTATTTGAAAATTATGTAGCCCGTGGCACCAAACGTTATTTAGGCAACCATGAGGTATCTTATCAAGATGATTTGCATTTTTTGGTCGATGACCATTCTGGCAAGCGCCGCTTTCGTTTGCGCCCCGACTTGGTGATTCGCAAAGACCACCAAACCGTGGTGATGGATATGAAGTGGAAATGGATTGAACCCACCCTCCCTAATTATGGTATAGAACAGGCCGATTTGTATCAATTATACGCTTATGGGCGCAAATACAACGCCAATGCGCTATTTTTGGTTTATCCTGCTCATGAAGATTTTCGGGCACCGCTTCCCCCTTTTCGTTTTGAAGAACAATTAATTTTAACGGTTATCCCTTTTGATATAACGGCATCATTATCGTCAGAAATAGAAAAGATGGAAAATTATTTGGGGATTAAGTAGAAGAAAAAAGCCGGTCAATCTCATAATAAACTGACCGACTTTGATTTTTTAGGCATTCAATGCTCGGTTGCCCGTGGCCGCCAAACAAGCCTCTTTGAAAGCTTCCGTATAGGTGGGGTGCGCGTGCGACATGCGACTCACGTCTTCGGCCGAGGCGCGGTATTCCATGGCTACCACTGCTTCTGCAATCATATCAGCAGCACGTGGGCCAATGATATGCGCGCCCAGAATTTCATCTGTTTCTTTATGGGCCAATACTTTTACCGTCCCATCAATGTCCATACTTGCACGGGCGCGGCCAAGGGCTTTAAACGGAAACGAACCTGTTTTATAGGCAATTCCTTTGGCTTTTAATTCATCTTCCGTATAACCTACTCCTGCCACTTCAGGCCATGTATAAACTACATTTGGAATAAGAAGGTAATTGATATGTGGTTTTTGTCCAACGATGGTTTCGGCCACAAACACGCCTTCTTCCTCGGCTTTATGGGCCAACATCGCCCCGCGAATCACGTCACCAATAGCGTAGATATTAGGAACTTTGGTTTGAAGCGTATGTTCATCTACTTCGATTTTTCCACGTTGGTCGGTGGCAAGGCCCGCATTTTCAAGCGCGAGTCCGTCGGTATAGGGTTTACGTCCCACGCTCATCAGGCAGTAATCACCCGTAAAAGTAACGAGTTCACCTTTAGGGTTCTCAGCTGTTACGATAACCTC
Source organism: Runella sp. (assembly GCA_027486105.1). Classification (GTDB taxonomy): domain Bacteria; phylum Bacteroidota; class Bacteroidia; order Cytophagales; family Spirosomataceae; genus Runella. The sequence goes on from JAIXPV010000610.1 coordinate 21,898, forward strand.
ATCACCCGTATTTTCCACGGTTTTTACTTTGTGACTAAAATAGAAATCAGCACCGAGTTTTTTTACCGTCCGCTGAAGTTCTTTGCCCATGGTAGCGTCCATGGTAGGAATCATGGCCGAAGCATATTCCACAAAGCTTACTTTAGCCCCAATACGTGCATACACCGAGCCAAGCTCTGCCCCAATCACTCCTGCCCCAATCACGATGAGGTGTTTGGGGATTTCGTTGAGTTGAAGCGCTTCGGTCGAAGTAATGATACGTTTTTTGTCAATCGTCACACCTGGCAACGACGAAGGCTTTGAGCCCGTAGCGATGACGATATTTTTGGAGGTAATCATTTCAATGTCTCCGCCTTCTTTGGTCACCTTTACGGTATTTTTATCTACAAATGAGCCAAGGCCCTGATAGACATCAATTTTGTTTTTCTTCATCAAAAACTCGACGCCTTTGCACACTTGACTAACTACCTCACTCTTGCGGGCAATCATTTGGGCCAAATCTACTTTTAGGTTTTCGAGCTGAATGCCGTGTTCGGCAAACGTATACGAAGCATTATAGTAGTGCTCAGAAGAATCGAGCAATGCTTTGGAAGGAATACACCCTACGTTTAGGCAGGTTCCTCCAAGGGTTTTATATTTTTCGATGATGGCCGTTTTTAAGCCTAACTGCGCGCAACGAATGGCGCAAATATAGCCACCTGGCCCCGAACCGATTACGATAACGTCGTATTGCATTGGATTTATATAACTGTTTTAGTCATTTAATTATTAGAACAATTTCACAAAAAAGGGGCACGGTATACCGAGCCCCTTTTTAATTTATATTCTTACACTTCCAACAGTAACCGTGTAGGGTCTTCGAGCAATTGTTTCACTCTGACGAGGAAGCTCACCGAATCACGTCCGTCGATGGTGCGGTGGTCGTAGCTTAGTGCTACATACATGATAGGTCGAATAACGATTTCTCCATTCACCACAACAGCACGCTCAACGATGTTGTGCATCCCCAAAATCGCGGCTTGTGGAGCATTGATAATAGGGGTTGAGAGCATAGAACCAAAAATGCCACCATTGGTGATGGTAAAGGTTCCCCCCTGCATTTGGTCAATGGTCAGCTTATTGTCGCGGGCAAGGCCAGCCAAACGAATGATTTCCTTCTCAATTTGAGAGAACGTCATTTTTTCAGCATTCCGAACCACTGGAACCACCAAACCACGCTCGGTCGAAACCGCAATCGAAATATCAGAGAAATCATTGTAAACGACTTCATCTCCATCAATGAACGCATTGACAACTGGGAATTCCTGCAAAGCTACCGCACAAGCCCGGGTAAAGAACGACATAAAGCCTAAGCCTACGCCATGTTTCTCTTTGAATTTATCTTTATACTTAGCCCGTAAATCCATGATAGGCTTCATGTCTACCTCATTGAAGGTTGTCAACATGGCGGTTTCATTCTTGACCGCAACCAAACGGCGCGCGATGGTTTTGCGCAACGACGTCATTTTTACGCGGCGTTGACCACGGGTATCAGCTGCTTTGGGAGCAGGTGCTGGAGCCACTGGTGGCGCTACTGGCGCTTTAGGCTGTTCAACTGGCGTTGCCGTGGGAGCGGCTTTAGGTTGGGCGGCGATGGCATCTTCTTTCGTTAATCTTCCGCCAACACCTGAGCCCGCTACACTTGCAGGGTCAATGCCTTTTTCGGCCAAAATCTTGGCAGCGGCGGGAGACGGATGCCCTGCTGCATAACTATCATTGGAAGCATTGGCCGTAGCCACCTGTCCGTTTGACTGCGGCGCTTCAGCCACGGGAGCAGAAGCCACAGGGCTTCCTGCACCTACTTCAATTCTACAGATAACGGCCCCGATTGATAACGTCGAACCCGCTTCTGCTACAATGCGAAGCACTCCTGCAGCTTCGGCAGGCAGCTCAAACGTTGCTTTGTCAGACTCTAATTCACAAAGTACTTCATCTAGTTGAACGGAATCCCCGTCTTTTTTATTCCAACTGGCGATGGTTACTTCCGTGACGGATTCACCCACCGTTGGCACTTTCATTTCCACTACTTTAGCCGCTGTTGCAGGAGCAACTGAAACCGAAGCAACAGGAGCAGGCGTAGAAGTAACAGGCGCAGGAGCTGATGCAGGAGCGGAAGCTACCTCCACCGATGTTTCAATCACACATATCAGTCCACCAATCGGTAATACATCACCTTCTTGTGCTTTAACCCGCAAAACACCGTCGGCCTCAGAAACAACATCAAAAGAAGCTTTATCTGAGTCTAAACTGCATATTACTTCATCACGTTTGACGCTATCACCGTCTTTTTTCACCCAAGAACCAATGGTTACTTCGGTGATAGATTCTCCGACGGTCGGGACTTTTATTTCAATCTGTGACATATATTCAGAATTTGGGAATTGTCAATTTGAAAATGAGTTAGAATGAAAACAGAGAATCTAAGTACTACTTACTCTCCATACTCCGTTTTCAGGGTGTTATTTTAGGAAAAAGCCTGCTCAATGAGTTCTGCCTGTTCTTTTGCGTGTATTTTCATATAGCCTGTTGCTGGGGATGCACTAGCTTTACGGGCAATCACTTTTCCTAAGCCAATTTCAGGAAATTCCCGCAAAATAAATGACCAATAACCCATGTTTTCAGGCTCTTCCTGTACCCAAATCACTTCCGCTTTTTTGTACTGATCCAGATAAGCCTTTATTTGTTTTTTGGGGAATGGATACAACTGCTCCACACGAATAATGGCCACATCTTTACGGTTGTCTTTCTGCTGTTTATCAAACAGCTCCCAATAAAGCTTACCAGTACAAAGCAACACTTTTTTTACCTTTTTAGGTTCAGCAAATTCATCTCCGATGGTTTCACGGAAAGAGGTTCCTTCGGCAAAATCACTTAAAGGAGATACCGCCATCGGATGACGTAGCATCGATTTAGGCGACATCAAAATAGCAGGCTTTCGGAAAGGCAACCCCAATTGACGACGAATCATGTGGAAATAGTTGGCTGGAGTGGTAATGTTGCAAACGTACATGTTATACTCTGCCGACAAAATCAAAAAGCGCTCGGGGCGAGCACTTGAGTGCTCAGGTCCCTGGCCTTCGTATCCGTGAGGCAATAACAGCACCAACCCATTCATGGCATTCCACTTCGACTCAGTAGCGGCAATAAACTGGTCAATCATGATTTGCGCCCCATTTACAAAGTCACCGAATTGGGCTTCCCAGATTACCAAAGCATGAGGGTTAGCCATGGCATAACCATACTCAAAACCCATGACACCATATTCTGAAAGGAGAGAATTATAGATTTCAAATTTCCCTTGTCCTTCACCGATATGCGCCAAACTGTTGTGTTTGGCATTGGTCTCGGCATCATGAAGCACGGCGTGGCGGTGCGAGAATGTACCACGCTGAACATCCTGCCCTGTCATCCGAACGGTTTTTCCTTCCGTTAGAATAGAGCCATACGCCAGCAATTCTCCCGCCGACCAGTTCAACGGTTTCTCACCTGAAAAAATCTGTTTCCGTTCTTCAATGACTTTTTCAATTTGTTTCAAGGCCTTGAAACCTTCGGGCAAGCTTGTAAGGGCTTGTCCTACTTTTTCAATCACTTCCTTTGCAATACCAGTAGCGGGTGATTTATCAAAATCGTCGGGTACTGAACGCCGCAATTCCGCCCAATCGCGTTCAAGTTTAGGACGTTTGTACGGAAGTTGTTTTTGTTTTACTTTTTGAAGCAAATCCTGCAACTCGCCTTCAAGTTCAGCTTTCATTTGATCCGCAATTTGCGCGTCCAACTCTCCGCGTTCGGTCAATACTTTCAGGTATAAATCCCGTCCGTTGAGTTGTTGTGAAATTTTCGAATACATAGTGGGCTGCGTAAAACGTGGTTCATCCGACTCATTATGGCCGTACTTACGATAACAAACCATGTCCACAAATACATCACGGTTAAATTCCTGGCGAAACTCAATCGCAACTTTCATCACAAAGGCTACCGCTTCGGGGTCATTTCCATTGACGTGAAAAATAGGCGCATCTACGATTTTGGCAATGTCTGAACAATAAATAGAAGAGCGGTCGTCTTCATGATCGGTGGTAAATCCGATTTGGTTATTTATCACAAAATGTAACGTTCCACCCGTATAATACGCGGGGAGGTTAGACATTTGCGTCACTTCGTACACAATTCCCTGCCCCGCCACGGCGGCATCTCCGTGAATCAAAATAGGGAGTACAGGGTCATACTTATCCTGTCCTTCGATATGACCGTAATGTTCATCGGCGCGAGCGCGCACATATCCCACCACAGCCGGATTGACGGCCTCTAAGTGTGAGGGATTGGCCATAAGTTTAAGACTTACCGCTTTACCTTCAGGTGTTTCAATTTGGCTTTCGTATCCCATGTGGTATTTTACGTCGCCATCACTGAATTCATCCAGTTCAACGTTTTCTTCAAACTCATTAAAGACCTGCTCATAGGGTTTTTGAAGCACGTTGGTCAGAACATTGAGACGGCCACGGTGCGCCATACCAATAACCACTTCCTCTACCCCGAGCTCTGCGCCACGGTTGATTGCCACATCCAATGCTGGAATAGTCGCCTCTCCACCCTCCAGTGAGAATCTTTTTTTACCTAAAAATTTGGTGTGCAAAAAGTTCTCGAAGGTTACGGCATCGTTCAGTTTCTCAAGAATCCGTTTCTTTTGCTCAATAGTTGGCGTAAAGTTCAGGTATTCCTGTTCAATCTTCTTTCTTAACCAGCTTTTAGCCCGACGGTCGCGGATGTATTGGTATTCAAAACCTACTTTTTCGGTATAGACTTTACGAAGGGCATCCACAATTTCGCGTAGCTTTGCAGCCCGACCAAACACCTCAATCCCCGCCTCAAATACCGTTTCTAAATCGGCTTCCGACAAGTTGAAATCTTTTAAATCCAACTCTGGATACCGATTCTTTCGAGGCCCTAATGGGTTGGTCTGCGACATTAAATGTCCTCTCTGACGGTAGCCCCTTATCAAGTGAACTACCTCCATTTCTATGCGAGTATGCGAAGCCGAAATGGGGGTTTCAGCTACTGGTGCGGCACTATTGCCATTTGATTTAGGTTTATTTTCGCCGTATTTAGCAGAAAATTCAAACCCTTCAAAGAACCGTTGCCAACTTAAATCAACAGAGTCAGGCTGTTGTAAATATTTTTGGTACAGGTCCTCAATGTACGCAGCTTCTGAATTAGCTATATATGAGTATTTTTCCATTAAAAAAAAATGCTGGTTGAAAGTGGGGCAAATTTAGTTCATGTATTTTGAATTCGTTGCAAAAGTCTTATAGATTTAGCAAAAATCTAGTTAGATCTTGGATTAGGCTGAAGTGTAAACACGATTTCGTGGATGCCCTTGCCCGCTCCAGGTACGCTATTGGAGTTTCCGTAGAAGTCTTCTACCCGCCGCGAGTTGTAGGTATAGCCTATTCTTATGTTTTTGGAAACATCATAGCCCAACAGTACCTGTACATAACTAACGCTCCCCAAACGAACGGATAACCCTACCAAAGCAGCATTTTTGTAGTGCATCAGCGCGTTTAAATCCGTCCTAATTTTTCCTTGCTCAGGTTTTGTAATCAGTATTGATGGAACTATATTCACCCCTTCGCTGATGTCCATTTTTAAACCTGCTTGTAAAAAAATAGGGCGTTGATAATTTAGTAGCCCGCTTGTATTATTGTATCCATAACTTTGTTTTAAGATTTCGGGCATCGAAACCCCTCCAAAAAACATTTCATCCTGATAATAAATTCCGACGCCAGCACTTGCCAGTGCTTTATTGATTCCTCCTCCAATATTAATGGCTGAGCGCGATGGCAAAACATTGATTCCTCCTAAGGCTCCAATAGATATTTTCTGAAATTCTGAAAGTTTAAAAATATAGGAAACACTGCCAAAAACCGCTACATTGACGGCTACTCGGTCATTCAGTCCCTGTAATCCCAGCCCGACCTTTCCATCGGCAACGCTCCCGTCCATGGCAAAAGACTGGGTAACGGGAAGCCCTTGTATTCCCGCTACAAATTGCCGGCGAAGAACGGCATTAAAATAAAAATTTTCTCGAATCCCAGTAGCCGCCGGGTTGATGGCAAGTGGATTAACCAAATATTGAGAGTATTGAACTTCTCGCTGGGCTTGGGCATAGTGGACAGTTAGAAATAAGCAGCAGGCAATTAGTAGTTTACATTTTATGGCAGCGAACAGGCGATAAATAGTGAGGAGTAGACTTAGTTTTTTCATCATAATACCAGTTGATTAATTTATCAACGCAAAAGAAAGCACTAATCTTGCCAAACCCAATAAAAAGGCTGAAGCTCCACGAACTTCTGCCCTTTTTTGAAAACATAATTACTGTTTTGTTTGAATAAACCACCGCTCGATTCAATTCTCTCCTTATAAAAAAAGCAGAAACACATGCGAGTTTCTGCTTTTGATAAGCAATCTTTTAGAGATCTACTTCTACAAATTCAAAATCTTTATCTCTGTCCGGCGGTTTTGTTGGTGTTCTTCTTCGGTACAAGGGGTTCCGTCTTTACATTTATTCACCAGTTTACTCTCACCATAACCAGCGGCAATAATTCTTTTGGACGAAATTCCCTGGTTTACGATGTAAGCAACTGCTGCCTTTGCGCGCTTTGTAGAAAGTATCTTATTATATTTAGCAGACGAGCGGCTGTCGGTATGAGACCCGAATTCAATCTTCATTTTAGGGTACTTATTCATGAGCTCTACAAGTTTGTTCAACTCAGCAGAAGCATCAGCTCTGATGTTCGACTTATCTAAATCATAATAGATATTTTCGATTTTAATCACATCACCTTTTTCAAACATGGTGATATTTGCCTCTGATGTCTCCCCTCCTTTTACTTTGCTGCCCATGGTTCCCAAATTATCTTTCAGGGCTTCAATTGAATAATCACAACCGCTGGGTACTTCAAAAAGATAGGTTCCGTTTGCGTCTGTTACGGCTTCGCGCACACTGTCGTCACATTCATTCTGAAGTAATACCTTTACGCCAGAAATTGGCTTGCGGTCTTTTTGAGTCGTTACCAACCCCCGAAGTGTGAATGTTTTGGGGGTTACTTTGATTTTTGACAGTGGAATATCCAGTTTTATGACTTCAGTTATATCTAAATCTTTGGCAACAAAATCGACTGAATTACCTACATATCCTTCATAAGTTGTTTTAAACACAAAATCATTTTCTGGGTCTAGACATAAGCGTATGCTACCGTTTTTATCAGTTTGACCTGTTTTTACATCGGTATCACTTTCACTTTTACCAGCCATTGCAACAACGGCATTTGCCAGTGGCATTTTCGTCTCTGCATCAATGACATTTACAATTATATCTTGACAAGGATTCAACGGGCCAGTTCGTTCGAAGCGAAACAAATCATCATCATGCCCCCCTTGGCGCCGGTTGCTACTAAAAAAACCGCTGGTACGTTCAGCGTCGGTAATCAACCCAAAATCATCTTTGGCTGAGTTGATAGGTGCTCCAAGGTTTCTAGGCTTTTTGGCCATGACGCCTTCAATAAGTTTGGCATAAAACATATCCAGCCCCCCCAATCCAGCATGACCATCTGATGCGAAATAAAGATTCCCTTGTGCATCTACAAAAGGGAACATTTCGTTACCCGAGCTATTAACAGCGGGCCCCAAATTGACTGGTGTAGACCAATGAGTACCGTCGTATTTACTGACGTACAAATCCGTCCCGCCAAATCCTCCAGGCATATCTGAAACAAAATACAACAGTTTATCGTCATTTGACAGCGCGGGATGTCCTACAGAATATTCGTCACTGTTAAACGGGAGTTCTTTTAAATCCTTCCAGTTACCGTTTACACTCTCAGCAGTGTACAATTTCAGTTTATTAATCCCGTCTTTACTTGTTTTATACTTTCCGTTCAGGTAATTGTTACGTGTAAAAAGAATCCTTTTCCCATCCTTAAAAAAGGCAACTGGCCCCTCGTGGTACTTTGAATTAATAGCTTTCCCCATATTTTGGGACTCAATCACCGCATTTTGCAAAGGTGGGGTAGTGTTACCATTCACGTTTGCACTGCGGTAGTTTCCAGGAATGTGAGAATCATTGGCCGTTGGTGAAGTGTACTCATCTGAACCCAACAAATAAACACCTTTGGCACGCTCTGTGGTTTTGTTTACTAACGTTGACCCTCCAAGTTTGCTCGTTTTTTTAGAATTGATGATTGATAAATCAGGGATTTCATATAAGTCCAGAAACGCCGTTTGATTCCAACTATATACTCGTTTTACGTTTAACCCTTCATTGCGGGCCGAAACAAACACCAAACCTTTTTTGTAATATGTAGGGCTAAATTCAGCCCGATTCGTATTAATATTGTCAAGTGACTCTACCGTATAACTGCTTTTATTTTTAGATAACTTTTTAACATCGGTATATAATTTATTAAATTCTTTTCCTCGACTATCTCCCTGCTGAGATTGATTATAGCGTTCATAAGCCTCTTTGGCTTCCTCATATTTTCCATTACTTGCCAATGCTTGTGCATAATATAAATAACAGTTGACGTCAGCTACTGAAGGTGTTGTACCTTCTCCAACCACCAGCCGATAAACTCGCTCGGCATTTTGTGTATCTCTGATTTGCCGATAGCTATTCCCTAGTTTAATCAGGGTATTTAATTTTGTAGAATCGGCAAGCCCCTCCCCTTTAAGCGCCTGCTCAAAAAAGTCGATCGCTTTAGAGTACGCCATCATTTCATATTGACGATTGGCCTGCTGTAAAGACGTCTGTGCCTTTACTTCCTTTACCCAAAGACCGATAGCCAAAATAATGAGTAAAATGTATGTTTTCATATAATACAATTTAATATAAAAAAAGGCATATTCTTCTCTGTTGGTATCTTTAAGAACCCTTCATGAAGAATACACCTTTAACTATTTTAACAAACCGTTTCCTTAGAAATACCGTGGAGTAAGGATTTTGCTCTTGCTAAATCCAAACTCATAACGCAGCATTATTTCGTGGGTAGGAATGCTTAAAAACTTACGTTCTTGATTCAAACGGTTACGCGTCCAGTCATAAGAATATCCAAGGCGGAATTGATCTGAAAGTTGTAGTTCTAACATCCCAACCAACGCATCACCACTGAGCACTTTTCCGCTGATATCTTCCTGAATTTTACCAGCATAGGTTGAAAAACGATTGTGGCGATAAGACATTCCAACCGCAATACGGTCGTTAAACCAAAGGTTAAGATTTCCATCCAACGACAATCCAGTTCCCTGTACATAACGGGCCATCATAGAGGGCTTTAGTTTGATATTGTTACGTCCAAGCACAAATCCACTGATGACATAGAAATGACGACGTACTTTGGCACGGTTATCTCCAGAGTCATAATCTGAAAGGTTATTTTCTATCAGGTAAGGAACCGAAACACCGATATAAGACCGGTCGTTACTGAGATAAATACCCGTTCCGAAGTTAGGCAGAATCTTAGAAACATTATTGGCAAAAGCAGGGTCGGTTAGGTTGTTACCCAAGTTCGCTTTAGATAAATCCCAGCGGAAACTCATGGCTCCTCCTTGCAATCCCAATGCCAAGGTTGAACGTTCTCCTAACTTGATACGAAAAGCGTAGGACAACATGGCCCCAGTCCAGTTTTCAAGGCCCACTTGGTCGTTAAAGAGTTGAAGTCCAAGACCAACTCTTTCGCGGTTTACGGGCATATCAATGCTGAACGTAGCTGTTTGAGGAGCTCCAGCCATTCCACCCCACTGGTTGCGGTAAAGAGCTGTTGCGCTAAGCACATCTCGACTACCAGCATACGCAGGATTAAGTGCCATCATATTGAACATGTACTGGGAGAACATTTTATCCTGCTGAGCCCAGGTTTTACTGCTGCTAATCAAAGTGATCAGCAGCAGTAACATTGTCCATTTTTGTTTGATGATATTGTTCATCGTTCTTATCGGTTAATGGTCATAAATCGGCTTGTCTTCTTAATCTCACCGCCGTTTTGGTCAACCAAAATCACGTTGTAGAAGTAAGTACCTACTGGTACAGCTTGATTATTAGCCCCAACTCCTACGTTAGCTGAACCTTCCCAGTCATTCTGATAATCGTTATTGCGATAGACCAGATTCATCCAGCGGTTATAGATTTCTAAAACAATCTTCGTGCCAGATGGGTGACGAATCACAAATTTATCATTAATACCATCACCATTTGGAGAGAAACCTTCTGGAACAAACAATCCACCGTCGGAAGGAATAACAATTGGCGTATATTCTGCCTCTGTCAGCTCCGTTGGGTTATTATTTCCGTTCAGATCAGGATTCAAACCATTGGTCGAGATGTCAGCAACCGAATTCTGTCCAGCAAGTGCTGCTCCGTAAGCACGGTTAAGGTAAGGAGTGACACGTCCGTCTGTGGTAACATTGACCGTAAAGAACAGCGAGTCTGATCGTCCACCCGCCAATCGGCTTTGGTCCGCAATCAAGAGGTTCACATCACGATCTCCATTGAAGTCAGGATTGATGCGTAACGTACTCGAATCGTTGGCCGTTGGAGTACCTACAAGTTGATAACTAGCACCTGTGAGCGAACTATAGACTTTTGTCAATGAATCCGAAACCTGAACGTTGGTCAACATACCCGCCCCGTAGTTTTTCAGGATAACACGGTAAGTGATGTTCAGACTACCATCGCCCTTGCGCAAGGTATCTTTAATAGACATTGCCAGACCAAGCAATCCACTTCCAGGTGTTGAGTTAAGTGATACTGGAGTAGATTCGCTGTTGTTGCGCGGATCAAGGTCATTGTCAGGGTCAGCATTATCACCCGTTGTTGAGGTATCCGTAGTCATTACACCACCGTCTGTATATCCTGCACCGATTGCAATGTTATTAAACGTAGTCACAGAGTCAGGATTGTAGAGAGAGATAACCACCGCCAAGCTGATGTTGCGCGTTGTTCCTTTTGGCAAAGTACTGAGCGAGTCAACCAATAAATTGGTGAGTAATCCCTGACCTGTATAGCTTGAGTCAACCACCAATCCAAGGTCTGCCGTTACCAAAGGCTTGCCAATAATAACCGCCTTGTTGCCAAATGTAAGTCCCAAGTTATCTTCTACTTTGATTTTCTTAAGGTCATTTGTTCCAAGGTTGGTCACGCTGATGGTATACGGTATTTTGAACTTACCATCACCAAGCGCTACTGGTGTACCTGCTAACTTAGACAATCCAATCATTGCACTTGGCAAATCGAATCGCACAGGTGTTGGATTGTTGACTGGAGCATTCACCACGACACCTCTGTTTGAAGCATCTGTTACGGTTGTACCGTTTCCGTTTGCTGTTGCAATCACACTGCCCAAGAAAGGTCCGCTGTTACCATTTGGTTTAACATTAATGGTAATCAGGACTGTTTCTTCAGCACCTACCGCCAAGTTACTGCCAGGACCTAAGATATTCTTATCTGTTGTTCCGTTGTAACCTGCATTCGGTACGAGTGGACTACCCGTTGCAACGATTGGCGCACCCAACACTGTGAACGTCACTGGAGGCGTAAAGCTATTCGTGATGCTATCCCGCAACACTACATTTGTCAGAGGCACATTCCCTACGTTTTTGACCGTTATTTTATAGGTTAAATCGTAAGAGGTAGTATCTCCTTCGCCTTTCTTCTCTATTTTATCAACCGCAAGCGCCACTCCAAGTGCTGGAGATATTGTACCGTCGCTGATGACAATTCCTACCGACGAAAGGTTATTTGCAGCATTGGGATCGACTTGGTCAGCGTACGTAATTTCGGCTTTGTTAATAACCGAACTACCTGCTGTTATCGCTTTCGTGACTACTGTCAATGTTGTACTGTCGCCTGCGGCAAGAGCTGGGATGCGCGTTTTGAGTACACCACCTGTATTCGTCAAGCCCGATGTTGAAACCAACTCCAACTGTGATGGCATGATGTCGCGTACATCTACATTGGTTGCCTTATGCTGTCCGTTGTTTTTCACTACAAGAGTGTACGTCACTTGTTCACCAATAAGGGCCAGCGATTTGTTGGCGGTCTTTTTGATACTCAAGTCCGAACGCAGCGTGTCGGTAGCGCAATCGAAG
>JAIXPV010000219.1 GCA_027486105.1 Runella sp.
AAAGTGGAGGCTGCAAAAGTAGCGAAGCAGGAGCCAAAAACCGCACCTAAAGAACCAGTAGCTGAAACTAAGAAAACAGCCGAAAATAATCCAGTTGAGTCAGTTGTTAAGCAGGAGAGTGTAAAAAAAGAAGCCGCTAAATTACCATTAAGCCAGTCGAAGCCTTCGGTGGTGCCTAAGATTATTACGGCGGGGGTGGGCGTTGGGGCCCTTGCTTATGCGTTTGTTCTGAACAATCAATATCAAGCCAAATTGGATAATTTTACGGCACTCAGTCGCTCGGCTGAGTACCGTCAATGGCGGGTGGCCTATGATGATGTCAAAGCTGCTCGGAGCAAAAACGGATTGATGAACGTCTGCCTTGGCGTGGCGGTGGGGGCGGTGATTGTCGAAAGTGTGTTGTTGTTCAAAAAGCCTAAAGAAAAACGCTCCGCGTGGCATTTGAATTCTGCCTCTCAACAGTGGGGGCTGGCTTTGCAATATCAATTTTAAGCTTCTAACTTGCTTTTATACGCCATGAAAAAAATCAGTTTTTACCTTCTTTTGTTCACGCTGACCAGTTGTAAGTGGGAGGAACCTTCCTTCAATACCCTTTTTGACATGGTTTTAATCGACGGAGGGAGCTTTGATATGGGGCGCAGGGCCAATGATAATATTTTGGATACTCAAAAAAGAGACGATGAAGTGCCTGTTCATCCCGTGACGCTGGGGAGTTTTTACATCAGCAAATACGAAGTTACCGTGAAGCAATACCGTGATTTTTGTACCGTAACGGGTCGTACTGCACCTACCAACCAAAAAGACGAGAATCCCGTAGTAGGAGTCACGTGGAATGATGCCGTGGCCTATTGTAATTGGTTGAGCCAAGAAACGGGCCAATCGTATCGTTTGCCTACAGAAGCAGAATGGGAGTTTGCTGCTCGGGGAGGAAACAAAAGTCAAGGTTTTATTTTTGCGGGGAGCAATTCTCTAACGGAGGTAGGCTGGTACGATACAAACTCTGGGCGCTCAATTCGTCAGGGGGGGCAAAAACAGGCCAATGAATTGGGACTTTATGACATGAGCGGAAATGTGTGGGAATGGTGCAGCGATTGGTATGGACCCTATTCAAAAGAGCCTGCTACTAATCCCAAAGGTCCGAGTGCACCCACTCAGGGAGCGGTACATGTACATCGTGGTGGCTCGTATTTATATGGCAGTATTTATTGTAGAATTACGTTTAGAGGGGGGCCTATTTTTGGCACTACGCCCAACGTCGAGACTTTTACCAACAATACGATTGGTTTTCGATTAGCCGCCGACGCAAAATAAAATTGTTTAAAAAGGCCGTATCGCTTTCACAAAGCGGTTTTTGAAGTATTTAGAATAGAGATTATCTTCCCGAACCCCCTTGGAAGACGAGGCGTGGATGAACAAGATTTCGTTTTTGCCCCTTACTTCCGTCACAATGCCTACGTGCGATACGTAGCCCGCTTTGCCAGCATCTGGGACGTAAAAAATCCAGTCGCCCGCTTTGATGTCGTGTACTTCTTCTACCTCTGTTCCAAATTCAGCCTGCTGCCATGAGATACGTGGTACTTTGAGTCCTACTTCGCTATAAACACTGGCAATCAACCCAGAGCAGTCTATGCCGCGGCGGTCGTTGCCGCCGCTTCGGTAAGGTGTTCCCGTGAAAGTGCGGGCCGTGTTTACTACGTCGCGAACATAATTTGCGTAAGAGCCTTTGGGCTTGGTCGCCAACGGACGTTTGGAGGCGGGGGCTTTTGCTGTGGGTCGTGTATTGGTATTTCTTGAAGGTGCTTCCGACGTTCTGAAAACCGCACATGAAGTCATCATGAGAGCAATAAAAAGACCACCAAAATGAAGTACAAAACGTTGTTTGAATAAGTACTGGAAAAATAGACGAAAGCGCATAGCGTTAGGGATAACCAGTCAAGGAAAACTATTTACTGCGTACCTTAAGGGCGTATTTTGCAAAAATAACGAACGAATAAGAAAATTAGCGTGGATATTTTTCAATTTTAGCGTTGTTTGCAAGCTAGAAAAGTCTCCCATCTTTTTGGGGAACTTTGGAAATCAAAAACTGTTTTAGAAAAAAGCCCAATGACCGATAATGATTGAACTTATTACCGCTTCCCAAGTGCATTTGCCCGAAATCAAGCGCATCGCCTATGAAACTTGGCCTGCTACTTTTGGGACTATTCTTTCCGAAAAACAAATCGCTTATATGCTCGATTGGATGTACAGCATTCCGTCGTTGACGAGCCAGATTGAGGAGAAAGGGCACGTATTTATTTTGGCCCAAGAAGGCGACGAGTACCTCGGATATGTTTCTTACGAACTGAATTATAATGGTTTACCTAAAACAAAAATTCATAAGATTTACTTATTGCCCGCCAGTCAAGGAAAAGGCGTAGGGGCGTTGCTCATTAATCACGTCGGAGAAATTGCTGCCCAAAACGGCAATAAAGCATTGTTGCTCAACGTAAATCGTTACAACAAAGCCGTTGGTTTTTATGAAAAAATGGGTTTTAACATCGTGGGAAATGAAACCATTGACATTGGCGATGGCTTTCTGATGGACGATTTTATCATGGAAAAACCGTTGTGATCGACCTTCATATTTTCTGCACATTCTAAATGTATCATTTTACTAATCCACACAATCAGCCATGCCAAATCGCCTCATAAACGAAACCTCACCGTATTTGCTCCAACACGCCCACAATCCCGTGGATTGGTATCCTTGGGGAGAAGAAGCATTGACCAAAGCCCGTACCGAAAATAAACCCATCATCGTGAGCATTGGCTATTCGGCCTGCCATTGGTGCCACGTGATGGAGCGAGAAAGTTTTGAAAAAGAGCAAGTTGCGGGAGTGATGAACGCCGATTTTGTGTGTATAAAAGTAGACCGTGAAGAGCGCCCCGATGTTGATGCTATTTACATGGATGCCATTCATGCCATGGGCGCGCGGGGCGGTTGGCCGCTTAACGTTTTTTTGTTGCCCGATGCCAAGCCTTTTTACGGGGTTACGTATTTGCCCGCCCAGAATTGGGTGCAATTGCTAGGCAGTGTAAAAAATGCGTTTGTGAATCATCACGAAGATTTGGTGAAATCGGCTGCTGGGTTCACAGACAATATGCTGGTCAAAGAATCTGAAAAATATAACCTCCACGTAGACACTCAGATAGGAGAGGGGCTCGCTTCGGAGCAACCTTTTTCCTCCGTCCAAATTCGGAACGATTTGGACGAGATGTTTGAGAAAATAAAGAGCCATTTTGATACCGAAAAAGGAGGCATGGACCGGGCTCCCAAATTTCCTATGCCTTCCATTTATAAATTTTTGTTGCGATACTATGCCGTTTCTCACAATCCTGAAGCGCTAAGGCATATTGAATTATCACTCAACCGTATTGCGTTGGGGGGGATTTATGACCACGTAGGCGGTGGTTGGGCGCGTTATTCGGTAGATGATGAGTGGTTTATTCCCCACTTTGAAAAAATGCCCTACGACAATGGCCAGCTGGTAAGCATTTTTTCGGAAGCCTATACCCTGACCAAGAGTGACTTATACAAAAGCCGCGTGTACGAGACCATTGAGTGGCTAGCGCGCGAAATGACTAGTGTAGAGGGCGGGTTTTATTCGGCACTTGATGCTGATAGTGAAGGAATTGAGGGCAAATTTTATATCTGGACGCAGACCGAATTGAAAGAAATCTTAGGAGAAGATTTTGGGTGGTTTTCTAAATTGTATAATATCAGAGCCGCGGGCAACTGGGAGCATGGCTACAATCATTTGCATTTAGTCTCTCGCCCCACAGGGGAAGTGGGTTTGGATGGAGCAGTTTATCAAAACGCGCTTCAAAAACTCTTCAAAGCGCGGGAAAGCCGCATTCGGCCTGGGCTGGATGATAAAATCCTTGCTTCGTGGAATGGCTTGATGCTCAAAGGGTTGACCGACGCCTATCGGGCATTTGGCGAAGAAAAATTTAAAGAATTAGCCTTAAAAAGTGCGCAATTTTTGAAAGAAAAAATGACCGCGCCAAACCACCAACTGTGGCATAGTTATAAAAACGGGAAAGCAAGTATTGTCGGTTTTTTGGAAGATTATGCGGCGGTCATAGATGGGTATTTGGGCCTGTATCAAGTCACTTTTGAAGAAGAATGGCTCGATGAAGCATTGCATTTAATGGCGTATGCGGTCGAAAATCTGTACGACGCCGAAGATGAACTCTTTTATTTTACCGACACCAACGCTGAAGAATTGATTGCGCGAAAAAAAGAGGTTTTTGACAACGTGATTCCCGCCTCCAACTCGCTCATGGCCCATAATCTGTTTGCCTTAGGAACATTGTTTGATTATGCCGACTACGTAAAGTTATCGGATTGGATGTTGGCAAAAATGAGGAATGTACTCCTGACCGATGTGCAATGGGGCACCAATTGGGCGGCATTGTACGCCTTGAGGGCCCAACCCACGGCCGAAATTGCCATTGTGGGCGCAGAAGTAGAGCATTTCCGTCAACAATTAGAAGAGCGTTTTGTGCCAAACAAAATACTGGTAGGTACAAAAACGGTCTCTGATTTGCCTCTATTGCAGGAGCGAATTGCCAAACAAGAGCAGACAACGGTGTACGTTTGCTTTAACAAAACCTGTCAGTTGCCAGTTAATACGATGGAAGAAGTTTGGAAACAACTCAATTATATCAACGAATAAAACCCCTATAGCATCCCGCCCACCCATGCCCAACTCTACACCTTTTGAACAGAAAAAGCAGTTTCTGTTCCTCACTTTGTGTGGTCTTTTTTTGACCAATGCGCTGATTGCGGAGATTATTGGCGTCAAAATATTCTCCGTTGAGGCTTTACTGGGTACCTCACCTGCTCAGTTGCCTTTGTTTGGTACTAAGCTGGATTTTAACATGTCGGCGGGGGTGGTCAACTGGCCGATTGTTTTTATTACCTCCGATATTATTAATGAGTATTTTGGGAAAAAGGGTGTTCGTCGTATTTCGTACCTGACGGCCATTTTTATCGCCTACATGTACATCGTCATTTACGCTACCACGTCGCTGCCTCCCGCCCAATTTTGGTTGGAAGTCAACAGTAAAGACAGCCACGGCAACGCCATGAACATCGATGGTGCCTTCAACGCGATTTTTCGGCAGGGGCTGGGCATTATGCTTGGCTCGATTGTCGCTTTCTTAATTGGGCAAGTGTTGGATGTAACCGTTTTTTCGTGGTTGCGTCGGCGTACGGGTAGCAAATACATTTGGTTGCGGGCAACTGGCTCAACGCTTTTTTCGCAATTGGTGGATAGCTTCGTCGTGATATTTATTGCCTTTTACCTTTTCGGCAACTGGTCGGTAACGCAGATTTTACAGGTGGGTAGCATCAATTACATTTACAAAGGCTGTATTGCGCTGCTGACAACGCCTGTGTTGTACATAGCCCATTATTTAATTGACAAATATTTGGGCAAAGAAAATGCTCGTCAATTGGCCGATGAAGCCGCCGGTATGAGTTTTACGGCGGTGTAACAAAGGTGGTTAATCATGACTCGAAATACGATTTCTGGGTATAGTCTCTTTGGTGAACTTACCAAGAAATCGTTTGCGTATAATTTGTTACCAACGTTCCTGCTGCCACAATTTCTGTTGGTGAGTCCCCAAAAAAGTCCACGCAACCATGCGGCTGACTTTTTGACCTTGAGCCATTTCAATCGTCTGTGTTTCAAAGGCTTTTGCTTTTTTTAGGGCTTTGTATAAAAATGGCAATGTCGTTTTTTTAGAAACCAATGAAGTAAACCAAAAACATCGGTTGGCGATTTGGGTACTTTGTTCAATCATTTTGGTTATGAATGCTTTTTCGCCTCCTTCACACCAAAGTTCGGCGTTATGGCCGCCAAAATTCAGGGTCTCTTTTTGGGAGGCACTCGCGCGTCCTAAGTTTTGCCACTTGCGCTTTGTACCTGCGGTGGCCTCGGCCAATGAAGCATGAAAAGGTGGGTTACACATCGTAAAATCAAATTTTTCGTTGGCTTGCACAATGCCCTTAAAAATGGCGTTGGGAGTTGTTTGCAGACGACATTCAACGAAGGGGGTAAGCACAGAATTGGCCGTCACGATACGTCGGGCATTCTGAATCGCTTTGGGGTCAATATCCGACCCAACAAAACTCCAACCGTAACTTTGGTGCCCAATAATAGGGTAGACACAATTGGCCCCGACGCCAATGTCAAGCCCCTTGATTCCTTTACCGATTGGAATGACCTTGTCATTGACTGAACCCAATAAATCGGCTAAGTAATGAATATAGTCGGCTCGGCCAGGTATGGGAGGTCGAAGATAATTGGCGGGTATATCCCAGTGCTGAATGCCATAAAAATGAATAAGAATGGCCTTATTGAGCATTTTTACCGCATCTGGATTCGAAAAATCAACTGATTCATCATGGTATTTATTGCGCAAAACAAAAGGGGCCAATGCGGGGCAACTTTTAATAAGTGCAGGGAAATCGTATCGGAAACGATGGGGATTGCGAGGATGAAGGTTTTGCTTTTCGGTAGAAGGCGGTTCTGAAATAGACGTCATTTGGAAGTAGTACAATTTTGAGAAATCGTAAGTTACCGAAAAATCATTCAATGAATTGTAGAATTAAAGAATGATTTTTTGGGGTGAGTACTACACGTCAAAAAAATTTCAATTTTAATCCAATTTTAATTTCTTTCTAAAACAAAAAAATGGGCATTTTACTAATTTTAATTTGTCGTAAAATTAGCTTGATATTCTTAATCTAAACATATATATTCACTTGGGCAGTGTTTCTGAGAAGATGGTGCAGCCATTTATTGCACAATAAACAGTTGTTGGGAAGTGCATGAAGCAAGCCACTTAAAAATGGAAGAACATTTTTACAGATAACACCAAACGGGAGATATTTTCCGTCCGTGACCCAAATAGATTTAGTTTGTATTGATCGAAACTGCCATCCTCGTTTGTCGATGGCAGTTTTATTTTAGAAGCAACACCACCTTCATAGGCTGTTGATTACGAATAATTTCAAGGTTTATTTTGCCGTGCCAATTGACTTCTTGGTAAATATCCAAAAACTCGCGGATGTTCTTGACGCTTTTACCATCTGCCGTTCGTATTACGTCTTTTTCTAATATGCCCGACTGTGTCAAAAGACTTTTAAGGCCAGTAGAGGTTACAAGAATACCTGTTTCGTCGGGCAGTCCGTAGGCTGAGCGGTCGCCTAGTCCTTCAATGTTTTTGAGTGTTCCTCCTAAAAATGAGATACTTGAGGTTTTTGCGTCAAACGATTGAGCATTGATAAGCGCTGGAATGATTGGTTGCAAAGCAAGTTTTCTTAGCGCAGGTTTTTGTACCCCAATGTCAGACATAGAAAAGTTTTTAAAGCCAACGAGCAACGCAGGAGAGGTGGCGTTTACCCGATAATCTCCCGCCGAAGCGTCGACAAATGCGGGATTGCCAGCAGTACTTTTGGCATCCGTGTTATTTTTATGCGCCAACGCCAGCGATGCCGAATCTGGGAATAAATTTTGGTTAATGTTCATGCCCCAATCCTTTATCTGAATGGGGAAATATTTTTTCATGACAATGTTGTGCCTGAACTCATCGCCGCTGTTTTTGAACCATACGTGCGGATGAAAGGAATTATTG
>JAIXPV010000164.1 GCA_027486105.1 Runella sp.
AATTCCTTCAAGGGATGCCTGAAAGTGAGGCTACATACCTTAAAAAATTGAGTGCAATGAGTCAAAATGTAAAGATAACTAGTGTCTTTCGCCCTGCTTGTATTTCCATTGAGCAATTGCGACTTGCGATTGAAAAATGTATTTTGGCATTTCATACAAAACCAAGTACCATGGAGGTCGTATTATGAAGCAAGTGATAAAATTTACTAAACTGTCGATACAAGAAAAACTGCTATTTTTGGAAGCATTGTTATTTTCGTATGCCGCTAAAGTTTTGCTCTTAGTTTTACCGTTCAAGTATTGTCTGAAGTTTGTTTCCAACGACAATTGTAAACATACCGATCCAGATGTGTTGGAACTAAAAAAAATAAAAAAAGCGGTATACAGGGCCAATAGAATGGCATTTTGGGATAATAAATGCTTAGTAATGAGCCTTGCATCGCGATGGATGCTCCAACGCCGCCGCATTCCCTCACAAATTTCGTTGGGAGTGGCTTTTGATGAAAGCAATAATTTGATTGCTCATGCGTGGCTTAAAACCTCTGAATACGAAATCGTAGATAAGGGCGGAAACTACCGCGAACTATATCAATTCTAAATGACTTTTTTATATTTACCAACCAAAACACAAAAAACGATGGAAACGCAAAACAACAACAAAAAGAGCTGGACAAAGCCAACTGTTTTGACCTTGGATATTAGTAATGATACCTATGCTGGAGGTAGCGCCCCAGGTCGAGAGGTGGGCAGTGGCGATGCTGCAAACAAAGACGCAAAGGCACTCCCTTCTTAGGTAATGCTTTACGGAGAGTTTTCTCTTGTACCTTGTGTCCAGAAAAGTGCATCTGTTCGCCGCCTTCAAAAAACAGTAGAATGGAAGGGGGGCGTTCATCATCAGGTAACGTACGGAAATTTTTCGGGTGGCTTTTTCCTGCATCCGCACCACCCATTTACGGTTGAAGATTGCCTGTACATTGATACCGACAATGATTTGTTGGTATTGATGTCGGGTGATGTCTATAATCGCTTTGAAATAGCGCGTGATATAAACCATGAGCCAGGAGTTCTTTCGTTGCCCGCCCTCATCGCCAATGCTTTTTTGCGTGAAGGTCCCTATTTCGTCAATACCCTAAACGGAGATTTTAGCATCGCTATTTATCAAAAGCGGGATAACACGCTATCTCTCTTTCGCGACCACGTAGGCATCAATCCATTGGCGTATACCCTACAGGATAATTCTTTATTCTTCTCTTCCGATATTATCGGTTTATGTCGGGCTTTCCACGAAGAAGGAAAGAGAATGAACATGGACCCTGTTGTCTCCATTTACAAGCCCGTTGATATGACCCTAACACCTAATGAAAAGGTGTTGAAACTGAAAGCAGGGTACTTTCTACAGTATAATGCTGATGGAATTGTAACTAAAAAGTACTGGGAGCCGGAGCGGATTAAAACGGATAATAATCTTTCTCAACCACAAATGTTGGCCGAGATCAAAGCGCTCCTCCACGACGCCGTACATATTCGGTCAGATCCGCGTTTCAATGCGGGGGCCCATCTGAGCGGGGGCTTTGATTCCAGTACCGTAGCGGTACTCGCCCGAAAAGAGTATGCAAATCAAGCACGGTTTTATGGGTATTCTTGGTCGCCCGACAACAGTACTCCTGATGAAAATGAACTGGATGAGAGGGTATTGGTAAAAAAAACCTGTCAAATGTCGGGAATCATTCCCGCGTTTATCCACGTGGAAGTGAAAGATTTTGTGGAGTTGACTGAAAACTCCCTTAATAACTTTTATTATTTCCACGAAGAGAAAGTACTTGAATTGGCAAAAAATTACAAAAACAATTTACTTTTCAGTGGGTGGGGGGGAGATGAATTTATCAGCTTTGGTAGTCTAGGGGTAGATTCTGACCTTTTCTTTAATTTTCAGTGGAAGACTTTTCTCAAAAAGAATCCAATCAATCATCCCAAAAAAATAATTTCTTACTTAATCTATCGGGTTTTATTCCCCGCTATTGGCTTTGTTCCTTTTGGGGTGCGTAAAAGCTATAAAGAGGAACTACATTTTTTTAAAAAAGAGGCCAGGGGATTTCATCAGGAAACGTACAACCGATACAATCTTTATCGCTCACGCAGAGAGTACCAACTTGGCATGTTATACACGTATCATCTGGCTGAGAGAACTGAGCGTTGGGCGGTTACTGGGTACCGAAACGGGGTGGTGTATCGCTACCCTTTGTTGGACAAACGAATCATTGAATACATGTTGAAAGTACCTTCAAAGGCGTTGGTGAGGGATAGTAAGTACACCCGTATTATTCTTCGTGAAATCACCGAAGGGCTACTGCCTGAAGAGGTACGGTGGCGAGTGGGAAAATGGGATCCTGCTTTTTTTTCTCTGGTAAATAAACAGTCCAAAGAAAGAGCAATGCTTTTTATAAGGGAAATTGCAGAATTTAAAAAGAATCCCAATATGTATTTTGTAGATTTTGATGAATTGGAGATTGCTGTGAAAAAATTCAGTGAAAATCAGGATTACCCCGAAGC